>CAJKKX010000043.1 GCA_905200565.1 uncultured Lachnospiraceae bacterium | reverse complement strand
CATCGCACTCTGCCCGCCAAAAATCATCATCATGCCAAGCACACCTGCTGCCGCCCGGCGTTTCGTATCCATGTTGCACTTTTTCATGTCGTTTTCCTCCTGCCCTTTTCTTTTATTATACACGATTCCGGAAATCTGTCGAGTATAAAAATATGCTACTGGAAGAATAAAATTATTTGTGATCCATCACCTTACAAAACATCACCGCCACACCCGAGCTCACCGCCGTTGTCAGTATTCCCGGCCCGACGATCGCCGTGGGATTCACACTTCCATACTGGCTCCGATAGGCTATAATATTCACTGGAATGAGCTGCAATGATGAGATATTCAGTATCAGAAACGTACACATTTCATTACTGGCAACTCCTGGCGGCATCCCTCCTCCGAAGAGAGCAGTGAATATATTCAGAATCTTATTTAGACGTATATGCAAAGAGATGTGAGCCCCAAAGCCCGCATCTCTTTTTCAAACACATTTGTTTCGTTTATTATTTACTTTTCTGCTTCTGCACTACCTTATCCAGTGTGACTGCCAGAATCAGTACCAGACCCTTTACTACCTTCTGCCAGTATTCGGAAACATTCATCAGAACCATGCCGTTTGACAGCGTTCCCATCAGCAGTACGCCCACAATAACGCCCATGATTCTTCCTTCGCCTCCGCTGATGCTGATTCCACCAAGCACGCATCCGGTTATTACATCCATTTCGTATCCTTCACCGGAATTTGCCTGCCCCGAATTCACACGGGCCATCAGCATCATGCCGGCCAGCGCATACAATGCTCCCGCCAATGTATATACCTTATAAAGAACCAGCTTTACATTTGTACCGGACAGGCGGGCTGCCTCCTGGTTGCTTCCGATGCCATAAACAAATCGCCCGAAAGGAAACTTATTCAGCAAAATATAACCGACGGCAAAAGCACCTGCCATAATGATAACCGGAACCGGCACTACCCCGACGTATCCCTGTCCAATTACGAGAAATCTCTTGTCGATTCCGTAAACAGGAAAGCCGCCGCACAACAAAAATGCCACACCCCGCAGAGCCGTCATGGTTCCCAGCGTCATAATAATGGGTGCAATACCAATTTCATTAATAAAAAACGCATTAAATAAGCCCGCAGCAGCACCCAGCAATAAAATCAGAATAATAACAATGGGAATCGGCCATCCCCTCGACAGAAGCTGTGCACCCGCCACTGCCGAAACCCCGATCACCGATCCTACCGACAGATCCATGCCGCCTGTCAGAATGACAAACGTCATTCCCACCGAGCACACGCCCACAATGGATACCTGCCTCAGTATATTGAATATATTTGATGTTTTTAAAAACGAAGGTTCACATATGGCAAAGATCAGCACAAGCACAATCCAGGCAAACACAATGCCGTATCTGGATAAATCAATTTTTTTCGCTTTCATAATATGTCCTCCCTGATTATTGCTGAATTCCTGCAGCCAATGCCATAATTTTTTCCTGCGAATATTCCGGTCTTTCCAGGCTGCCGCTGATTTTCCCTTCATGCAGAACCACAATCCGGTCAGCCATGCCGATCAGCTCCGGCAGCTCTGAACTGATCATGATTACAACCTTCCCCTGCTCCACCAGCTCCAGCATAAGCTTATATATTTCCTGCTTTGCCCCAACATCGATTCCCCTTGTCGGTTCATCAAAAATCAGAACCCTGCTATCTGTAAACAGCCACTTTGCCAGCACTACTTTCTGCTGATTGCCGCCGCTCAGATTACCTGCGAGCTGCCCGTCAGACGGTGTTTTTATCTCCAGCGCTTTAATATACTTCTCTGCCACATCATGATCCGTCTTCTCACTGATCATACCGCCCTTTAAGATTCCTTTCAGACGCGCAAAAGAAATATTATGACGGACGCTGTCTTTCAGAAAAATACCCTGCTGCTTTCTGTCTTCGGGGATCAGCCCTATTCCGGCTTTAATCGCATCCATCGGCTTTTTTATTTGCAGTTGCCTGCCTTCCAGCATAATTTTACCACTGACTATTTTATCTGCTCCAAATACAGCTCTTGCCACTTCTGTTCTGCCGGCTCCTACCAGCCCGGCAAGTCCGAGGATTTCTCCCTTATACGCCTCCAGATTAATATCTTTTAAAAGCTCCGTGTTTAATCCCCGGACCTCCAGGACCTTTTCTCCCTTTTTATAGTGCTTTTCCGGGTACTGTTCTCCAAGCTCCCGGTTCACCATCAGACGGATAATTTCCTCCGCGTTTGTCTCACCCGTCTCCATCGTCTGAATATAATGTCCATCCCGAAAAACGGATACCCGGTCACAAACCGCAAATATTTCCTCCAGCCGGTGTGAAATGTAAATAATGGTGATGCCTTTTTTCTTTAAGGTGTCTATGATGCGGAACAGATACGCTACTTCATTTTCTGTCAGCGGCGCTGATGGTTCGTCCATAATAATAAGCTTTGCATTGCAGGACACTGCTTTTGCAATCTCAACGATCTGCTGGTAGCCAACGCTTAAATCTCTTACCATTGCATCACCGGGAATCGAAATTCCAAGCTGAGCCATAATGTCCTGCGTCATCTCATGGAGCCGTTTATAATCCAGCATTTTGTTTTTCATCGGATATCTGCCATAGTAGATATTTTCCGCAACAGAAAGTGATGGAAACAGGTTAAATTCCTGATAAATTGCCGCAATGCCTAATTTCATTGATACGATCGGAGAATTATCCCTCACTTCCTGCCCATTGAAAAACATTTGTCCCCTGTCCGGTCTGACAGCGCCCGTGATAACTTTTATAAAAGTAGATTTACCGGCACCGTTTTCACCTGCGATCGCATGCACTTCTCCTGTTTTGAAAGACAATGTCACATCATCCAGAGCGCGCACACCGGGAAATTCCTTTGTTATGTTCTTCAACTCTAATATGTATTTACTCATACACGCCACTCCACTTCACGTTTCCCGCAAATGACAAGATTCTTTACTTTATAAAATCAGCAACGTTCTCGATCGTAACCGGCTTAAAGCTTACATAAATCGGATCTTCAACAGTGCCTTCCTTCAGCACCTGCTCTACCGCCTGACAAAGCAGCTCTCCCTGATCATACGAACCGATGTCCACCGTTCCGCGTAAAATGGTATCTTCTGAAATGTACTCCAGATTTTTCGCGTCTGCATCCTGCCCTGTGATGCAGATGTTGTCTTCGCCTTTACCTGCCGCAATCATCGCCTCATATGCGCCCAGTGCAACGGAATCGTTGGAGCATACGATAACATTCAGATCCGGGTATTTCGCCAGTGTTGTTTCGACTGCCTCCATACCTGCCTCTGTCGTGTTGCCCGACTGAATAGCTACCGTCTCTGCATCCGGCGCCAGAGATGCAACTCCATCCTTCATACCGTTTCCGCGCTCGATCAGCTGCTCGCTCTCCTGCACGTAAACATACATTACCTTGGCGTCTTCCTGGCTGTCCAGATTGTCTAAAATCCACTGACCTGCTATTTTCCCGTTTTCAAAGCCATAGTCATAATTATTTACGGCAACCCAGGCATTAGAGCCTTCAATATGCTCGGACCATGAAATAACCGGTATTCCTGCCGCCTGCGCTTCTGCGACAGCTGTTTCCGGTGCGACGGTATCTACCGGACAAATTACAATGCAGTCAACTCCCTGCGTAATCAGATTCTCGATTGCCGTTACCTGTGTTGTCGCGTCAGAATGTCCGTCAATCACCTGCACTTCCATATTATAATTATCCTGGAAATCCTCCACGCCCTGTACCACGCTGAGGAAATAGTTAATTGTCAGATCCTGTACGATAAATCCAACCTTTGTCTTCTCCTCTGCCGCTGCGCTCATGCCCGCCACTGAGGCGATTAATGCTGATGCCGTTCCGAAACATAAAACCTTCTTTAAATTCTTGTTCATAATAATCCTCCTTTTTTAATTATCCGTTCTTCCTTCTCCAAGATACAATTTCAACATTCTTTCGATTGCCTTATCCCATACATTCCATTCATGGATTCCCGGCCATTCTTCATAATAGAAGTCCTTTATTTTCTTTTCACACACGCTTCTTAAATTTGTAGTCTGATGATACAGGAAATCCTCTGTTCCGCATACCATGTAAACTTTTGGCAGATCACTTCCGTTCACGATGCAGCGCTGCAATATTTCCGGAATGGAAGCTTCTTTGGGAACCCTGTCCTTTCCTCCTGTGATCGGAGCGATCTCATTCTCAATGTCCTTCAGCAGTACCGGTGCATCTTTTTCCTTTGAGATTCTGACAATATCATTAAGGTCATACGCACCGGAAAAAGCTCCGCAGTATCCATAAATTCCCGGCGCCTCCAGCGCACAGCGCAGCGCACCATAGCCTCCCATTGACAATCCCGCGATCAGCATGTTCTCCCGTTCTACTGACAGGCAGAACAACTCCTCTGCTATTCTGGGCAGTTCCTCTGTTATGTACGAAAATGCTGATATTCCATTTACCATATCAAAATACCAGCTTCTTTGTACTTCCGGCATCAATACTGCCAGATTATAGCGCTCCGCGTATCGTTCTATCGCCGTTCGCCTGACCCAGGTTGCCGCGTTATCTGACAGACCATGAAGCAGGACCAGGGTCTTCGGCTTCTCCTGCCAGATATACCTCCGGCCATCCTGGGGCAGAATAACATGGAGCTGCGTATCCTGTTTCATATTTTCCGAATATATATTTCCAACAAAATATGCCACCTTTTCACCCCCTTCCTTTTTACCTCTTTTGTCCTTCGCCCATTCCACTTTTATATTTCAGATATATATTACAAAAATATAGTATCATCTAAGAAAATGTCTGTCAATGGTAAAAAGTACTAATTAAGAGCCTCTGTTTTATTGCATATTAGCCAAACATTTCTCCTTTTATCAATGCTTGACATCGTTTTACATAATAACTATAATAAAAATAAAGTGGTATATAAGGTGCCGTTATCTTTATCACTTTTAAATGAACCTTATATATTTCTAAAATTAAAGATACCACTCTGGAGGTCGCCCTCATGGCTAACAACATTGATTTAAAAAAAGAAAATCAGAATAAAGTGTACCGTTATATTTATTCCAGCAGTGAACCTGTATCCAAATATGACTTAATGGATAGTTTAAATCTCAGTCTTCCTACCGTAAATCTGATTATTAAATATTTGTGCGAAAACGGCTATATTTACGACTGCGGCACGCTTTCTTCCCGCGGCGGGCGCCCACCGAAGACATATCAGATTGTGCCCACGCTTTATTATTCTATCGGGCTGGATATCACCGGTCACCATATCCATGCTGTTATTATCGATTTACAGGGAAATATTATCGAACGCACGCGGGACAAAATCTGCTTTTCTCCCAGCGAAGAATACTATCAGACTCTTGCCGGCTTAGTGGAACAGATGCTTTCCCGTTCCGGTATAGACAGGAAGCATATTTTAGGCGTTGGGATTGCTTTTCCCGTCATGGTGGATATGCAGAAACAAAGCCTTCTCCATGTCGAGCTTACTTCTGTAAAAAACGTGGATATAGAAGCGATTTCAAGACATCTTGGATTTCCCTGCAGGATCTGCAACGATGCCAAGGCTGGCGGTCTTGCTGAGAGCTGGAATGTAAAGGATATGCAGAATTCCTTCTATCTTTCTCTGAACAATACAGTAGGAGGAGCTATTTTTCATAACAGGACCCTCTATTTTGGTGAAACTTACGAGAGCGGCGAAGTGGGGCATATGACACTTGTCAATAACGGCAGACTCTGTTATTGCGGAAAAAACGGCTGTGTGGATGCCTATATTTCCGCACTGAATCTGTCGAACAGTGCAAACGGTTCACTGGAGCAGTTTTTCCAGTATGTCGAAGAAGGAAGCAGTTATCATCTGAATATATGGAATGAATATCTTGAGAGCCTGGTTATTACTGTCAATAATCTGAAAATGCTTTTTGACTGTTCTATCATTGTGGGCGGATACGTAGGCTCCTATCTGGAAGCCTACTATGATACGATAAAAGAAATGTTAATTGAACGAAATACATACCATGAAAACGCAGATTATTTTAAAATCTGCAAATTTAAACGCTTTTCCACCGCAGTCGGTGCGGGGCTGATCAACGTTAACGAATTTCTCAAGACGGTCTGATGTCCTGCACCAGAGGGATCCCGGCGGCATCTGAAAAAGTTCTGGTACACTATATCGGCAAACCGGCAGAACCCGCATATTTTCTGGACTTCTGCCGATTTCACTTCCAAACCTGAGAGACCGCAATCACGGCTTCATACGCACCATACTGCGGTACTGCTTGGCAGTCTGCCCCTGGAATTTTTTAAAAAGACGGGCATAATAGTTTTCATCGTAAATTCCGACCTGCGCCGCCACCTCATGGATGGGCAGATCGGTCGTCGCCAGCAGGATGAGGGAGGACTGGATGCGCTTTTCGTTCATATAATGCGTCAGCGTCTTGCCCGTCTCCTTTTTAAACTGCGCGGACAGATAATTGAGACTGATATTGACCTCCTCCGCGATGGACTTCAGGGACAGCGGCTCCCTGATATGGAAGTCTATATAGTTCACGGCGTCGCGGATGACGCTGGAATAGCCGCGCATGGAATGATTTCTGACCAGCAGGCAGTATTTGCGCATCATAACATGGCTTAAATCCGCCAGCTCCGTGACGCGGGCGGCGTTCTCAATCTGCTTTGCAAAGGCTTCCGAGATCCGGTCTATATATACGGGATGCACCTCCGCCTGCTGCACCGCTTTCCTAAAAAGCGTATTCCACACCACCATCATGTTTTTTACATCGCGCAGGTTGTCATCGTTTCTCGGCTTCAGGCGGTAGTGCTTAAAGCCCTGCGTGACCTCCATGATTTTCTCCATATCCCCTATCTGGATGGCTTCCATCATCTGGTCTTCGTAGCGGTACCGCTCCTCCACTGCGGCTATCCGCAGCGATTCTTCCTCTCCCTGCTCTTCTCTGTGCGGTTTTTCATTAAATTCATTATAATTTTCCACCCGCGTGATGGATAGCCCTTCCCGGTCGCGGCAGAGATATCCAAGCTGCGTCAGGACAACGCCCTGCAACGCGTCCGAATCCGCCAGAATCGGAACACTGTAGTAATACTCCTTCAGCTCTTCCGAAAGATAAGGCGCAAGCCCCAGGCGTTCTATCACCCGCTCCACAATCTCCTCCGGATTGCTCATGATGTACGGTCCTATCTGGATAAACTCCTGCCTGCCATCGCTGCAATGCTCCTCTGGTATCCGGAAGCTCATGTAATGCTCCTCGAAAGAATCCCGGACCAGGTACAGTATCTTTTCTTTATAATGCTTCTCCATCATACGGAACCCGCGTTCGATCTCATAGGGATACCCCAGAAATCGCCTGAGCCCCTGGTCAAATTCCATAAGTGCTGTCTCTTCCGTCATCCGGTTGTCCATGCGCATCAGCTTCACCCCGAACGCTCTGACCAGTTCCTCTAATTGTCTGATAACATCTATTTCCATATTTTATCTCCATGTCCTATGATGCAGTGGGCAAAAATCCCTAATTTACATTTTATTATTGTATATTATAAATAAAATACCGTTTTCTGTAAAGAGCATAAAAAGACGGAACGCTGTGCCTGTGCACAGCATCCCGCCCCTTTTTTGTCTTCTGTCATATTTTCTGTCAGATAAATTTCCGCTCTGTCACAACCGCATCTACAGCCCGGTCCAGAGTCACATACTTTCGCGCTTATCCTTTTACGGCTCCGGCAACTGTATTTTTCTCCAGCACCCGGTAAAAGAACGGGAATGCGAAGAGAATCGGAACCGTCGATACGACGATTGCCGCAAACTGCACGAGATATTTCACAAGCTGCAGCTCGCCGCCGGATACCATCATGTAATTCTGGTTGCTCGTCTCCACGATTTCACGTATCCAGAGCTGCATCGGCCAGAGGTCCTTGCTGTTCGGCACGTAAATCGACGCCTGGAACCAGGAATTCCAGTGGAGAATCGCCGTATTGATCATGATTACCACAATCAGTCCCCGCGCCTGCGGAAGCATGACCTTAAACATGGTAGTCAGATGACCAGCCCCATCAATTTTCGCCGACTCGACGGTTTCCTCCGGCACCGACAGAAACGCATTCATCGCCAGCACCATAAACATACCGTTCGTGCAGGACGGAACCACCAGCGACCAGACCGTGCCGGTCAGACCGAGGTTGCGCAGCACGATATAGGTGGGAATCGTCCCGGCGGAAAATACCAGGGAAAGCATACAAAACAGCTTCATAAAGTTCTGCAGCTTTGTTTTCCTGCTCAGGCAGTACCCTGCGATCACGTTTAAGACCAGACCGAACACGACGTTGACCACCATATACAGAATGGTGTTAAACATTCCGCGCAGCACATTTCCGTCCGCAAAGCTTCCGCCCGTTTCCTGGAAGAGAATCCGGTACGCCTCCAGATTCACAGAATTTCCGAACCACCACGTAATTCCCTCGTTGGAAATCAACTGCTGCGGGTCGCTGTAGATGGAGCTCATCAGCACGTGCCACATCGGCACGATGCATATCAGGACTACCAGGCACAGAATCGCGATGATAACGATATCCACAATCGTTCCGCTCACGCTTTTTCCGTGCACCATTCCCTCCTTTGGCTTCTTTCTTGATAAATGCTTATTATCCATCTTCTCAATCTCCCTTCTGCTATGCGGCGTTCTTCTTCTGCAGTCCTGCCTGCAGATAATTCGAAATCAGCATCAGCACCGTGGCAATCACAGACTGGAACAGACCGGCTGCTGTCGACAGCGCGTAGTCCGGCTTCGCTCCGGTAAAGGAATACCGGTAGGTGAAGGTCTGCATACAGTCGGCAACGCTGTAGATATCGGAATTATACAGCAGAAGGATCTTATCAAAGCCCTGCATGAAAATCAGTCCGACGTTCAGGGTAAGCATGGTCAGCACAAAGGGCATAATAGCGGGCAGCTTGATTTTCACCAGCCGGTCCCAGCGGTTTGCCCCGTCAATTGCCGCCGCTTCCATAATAGAATTGTCGATGTTGGAAAGCACCGCGACAAACATAATCGAGCTGTAACCCGTTTTCTGCCACACTTCAATAAAGGCATTTATCAGCCAAAACACCGGGATATCTCCGTTTGTCAGAAGATTCTGCGGCGTTATGTGGAAAATCGATACCAGCAGCTCCGTGATGATGCCGTCCTTATCCAGGAACAGCTTAAACATCATACACACAACGACTGTGGAAATAAAATACGGCAGGAAGGAAATCGTCTGGACGCCGCGTCTGAACCATTTCACCCGCGCCTCTGACAGCAGCAGCGCCAGCACCAGCGGGAAGAAAAAGCCGAATACCAGATTAATCAGCGCCATGCACACGGTGTTCCGAAATGCCAGCCAGAACTGGTCCAGCGAAAACAGACGGGCAAAATTCGCAAATCCTACCCAATCGCTTCCCAGAATTCCCTTCCGGAAGCTGAAGTCCTCAAATGCCATCGCAAGCCATGCCATAGGCATATAGTTAAAAACGAACAGGAAGGTAAATGGCAGAAGGAACATGACGTATACGATCCAGTTTTTCCTCAGGTCCTCTTTCCATGTCTTTTTGTTGATTCCCGGTGACCGGGCTCCTTTTTTTGCAATCACTTTACTCATAATCCAGCTCCTGTTTTATATGACAAAAGAGACTGCCGCCTGTCTGCAGGTCCCTTTGGGGACCTGCTGCATAAATAGCGGACAGCCTCTTTCACCTGTTTACTACTTTGTTTCCTTTGTTTCCTTTGTTTCCTTTGTTTCCTTTGTTTCTTCTGTTTCTTTTTCGGCAGGCGCTTTTTCCGGCTCTGCTTTTGCCGCTTCTGTCACGGCTTCTGTTGCCGGCGCCTCAGTTGCCTTTACTTCTGCTTTTGTCTCAGCTTCTGTTGCCGGCGCTTCTGTTGCTGGTGCCTCAGTTGCCTTTACTTCTGCTTTTGTCTCAGCTTCTGTTGCCGGTGCCTCTGTTGTCTGTGCCTGTTCTGCCTCAGATACTGCCGTCTCAACCTTTGCTGCTTCTGTCACAGCCTCCGTTGCCTCAGCCTTTGCTGCTTCCGTCACAGCTTCTGTTGCTTCTGCTTTTGTCTCTGCTTCCGTCACGGTT
>CAJKKX010000042.1 GCA_905200565.1 uncultured Lachnospiraceae bacterium | reverse complement strand
CAGCGTAATGTGATAGACTTTTATTTTATTTTTTCGGATTGTAGGCTCCGAAAAGCCTTATATTTGCAGTTTTCCTATTTTATATGGCCCTTATGTGGATGAAGGTCCCATCTGGCCGGACTATTATGATGGGGCGGGACACAATGTCTTTGCGTTTAAACTGAGTGAAAAAGATCCTGTCTATGGACAGTATAAATACGCCATTTCTGTGAGCGACGTGGGCAGAAATGGAGATGCGGTAAATGGTACGTTCCATCTGTCAGACAGCCTGACGGGAGAATGGACGCACATCGGAAAGATGAATGTAGACACCAATGAGTTCGGACTTTCGAATATCAGCATTATGGTAAGGCCGGACGGCCGTTATGAAGCGACCAACCGGAACGGAGATATTGCAATCGCGGATTCGATTGAAGGTCCCTGGGAAGTGGTAGAAAGAAAACTGTGGTGGAAGGTTCCGGGAATGTCCCATGAAAATGTCGAGGATCCGGTGATCTGGTATTCGGACGGCCTGTATCATTGTATCGCAAATAAGTGGGATGCGCGTTATGCGTATTATCTGACCTCCGATGATGGAATCCACAACTGGAAGCTGCATCCGGGTACGGCATACACGCCGGATACGGAGTTCTTAAGCTATACGGACGGCACGATGAATCACTGGACAAAGCTGGAGCGGCCCAATGTATATATTGAAAACGGGACGCTGACAGCTATGACCTTTGCGGTTATTGATGTCCAGAAAGAAGAGGATATGCCAAATGATTCCCACGGCAGTAAAGTAATCGTAGTCCCGTTTGCAGGAGATAAGCTTGGAGAATTTGCGTCGCGGAAAGACGTGCTGGAACGTAGGGAAGGGATTCTTCCGGCGCAGGATGCGAATATCCAATCCTGGAAGGACGAGGCGGATAAAAATTATGGCGGAGAAGCCTTTCTTCAGTTGCAGGGTAATACAGAGCAGGGACTCTTTGGAGAAGGAAACAGACCTTACGACAGCTACGATTGTAAAATCGGATATTTGCAGTATGATCTTTCAGCGTTTGACTTACAGGAAAACGGAGAGGATATTGACAGCGCCTATTTATCGCTGGTTTACATGAAAAGAGCAGCCGGAAATGCGTCCCAGGACAGGATACGGGTAAGCCTGGCAGAGTCAGACTGGACGGAGGGAAGCGGCCGGGAGGATACGAACGGCAACCGCACGGATGACGGAGCCCTTACCTGGTGGAACCAGCCTTCGCTTTCCTATGATGCAGAAAATATGGAAAATACCACGGCGATTTCCGGTGAGTTTTCTCTGGCAAATGAGCAGAGAGAGGTCACGGTAGATGTCACGCATCTGTTAAAGCAATTGAAGCAGGGGGAATCGGAAGGAAATATTCTGTCCTTTGCACTCGCGGATACGGCAGGAAACCGAATTCAAATCGGAAGCAAAGAAGTGGGAGAGAAGTATGCCGCAAAGCTGTCGGTTTATAAGAAAGAGCAGAAAGAGATAGCACAGGCAGAAAGCGTTGCGGTTGAAACGACGGTAGGAAAAATCCCGCAGATGCCGACAGAGGTTGCCGTTACGTTTACAGATGGAACGAAGGGAACAGCAAAAGTGAAATGGGATACGATCCCGGACGATGAGATAGCTTCGACAGGGGAAGTGAAAGTAAGCGGAAGGCTTCTGGGGTATGACGCCACGACAGAGGCTGTGGTGAATGTTCGATATGCAGAGGTAGAGAGTCTTTTGTGGGACGAGAATTTCTTTTTCTATGTGGATCGCGGGGAGATACCGGAACTTCCGGAAACTGTGGAAGCGCAGTTAGAGGATGGAAATACACGTACATTTCCGATCGAATGGCCGAAATTGACAGAAGAGATGTTTCAGGATGCGGAAGTAAAAGAGATCGTGGGGACGCTCACAGGATCAGAAGGGCTCCGTGTAAAAGCAAAAGTAATCGTTGATTTTAACGATGCGATGAAGGCTCCGGGGGCCGCCGGAAAAGTCGGAACCTACCGTATGAGCGAGGACTTTGCTTATGTGCCGGATATTGACGCGAAGAAGTTCAATGAGATCGAGAATATCCGCCAGAAGAGTTCTATGGTTTACCAGTGGTCAGAACATCTGCTGGTGGAAAACTGTACAGGCCACAATTATGGATTTCAGTATGGGGCGTATCCGGAGCCGAATAATGCAAACCCGGAATATCTGGTGATACGCGCGCCTTATATGACAGGCTTTACCATCAGAGGAACAGCGCACAACCAGGATATTGCAAATAAAAACTTCAGGTTTGAAATATCTTCCGACGGGCTGGAATGGACGGCGTTTACCGATTATGAAAAAACAGAAGATACCTCGGTAGAAGGATGGCCGAGCAGGCTGTATACGGCAGAGGGGCTTCCGGAGGAGACACACTATCTGAAGATTGCATTTCCGACGGATGAAACATGGGGTTTTAACCTGAACGGAATACAGATTACCGGAGGAAAAGAGGCAGGAACGGCCGCAGACGTCATGGAAAAGATTGCGGCGATCGGCGAGGTGACTCTGGAGAGCGAAGGTGCGATCACTGAGGCGAGAAATGCTTATGATGCTTTGACGGATGAGCAGAAAGCGCTTGTGACGAATTTTACCCTGCTGGAAGCGGCGGAGGCGGCGTATGAGAAACTGGAGACGCCGGATACAGAGACGCCGGGTACGGAGAAACCGGATGATTCGGCGCAGCCGAAGAAAGAGCTGAAAAAGGGCGGCGTATACAAAGCCGGGAAATTGTACTATAAAGTGCTTTCGACAGCAAAACGGGAGGTTACGGTATTAAAGCCTGTGAAAAAGACGGAGAAAGCCATCACGATTCCAGGAAGCGTGAAGCTGGAGGGCGTCTCCTGCACTGTGACACAGATTGCGAAGGGTGCGTTTCAGAAAAATAAAAAGCTCACAAAGGTCACCATCGGAAAGAATGTACAGGTCATCGGGAAGAATGCCTTTAACGGCGCGAAAAAGCTGAAAAAGATCATCATCAAATCAAAGAAGCTGAAAAAGGCATATGCGTCCAGTATTAAAGGCATTTCAAAGAAAGCAGTGCTTGATGTGCCGAACCGCAAAGTGAAAGCTTACCGCAGGCTGTTCGGTGTCAAAACAAAAAGCCAAATAAAAGTAAAATAAAGGAAAGGCAATCCGGCACCGGAAGACTTCAGAAATGAAGGAATCCGGCGCCGGAAAAAGTAGTTTAATGAGAAAATAACGAAGAGGAGGGTTTTATGAACTGGGAAAAAGTAAGAACAGCAGTTTTATCCGGGATGCTTGCGGTGAGTCTGGCCGCAGCCGGACCTTCGGAACTGCTGATGATGGGAAACGGGGGAACTGTCGTACATGCGGAAGAAAGCAGGGAGGAATCTATGATCGATCAGAGCCTGATGACTGCATCGGCGGACAGCTATGAGTCAGGCAATGAGCCCTATCAGGCATTGGACGGTGACAGCGGCACCTGGTGGCATACTTCCTGGAGCAACCGGAAGGATTTGCCCCAGTCGATCACACTGACTTTACAGGAACCTGTGGACGGGATTTGTCAGCTTCAGTACACGCCGCGCACGGATAAGGACTGGAACGGAACGATTCTGGAATATAAAATCAGCGTGAGCACAGACGGAGAGACGTTTACGGATACAGCCGCGGGAACCTGGGAGGCTACCAAAGATAAGAAAACAGCAACGTTCGATTCTGTAAACCAGGTAAAAGCAGTAAAGCTTACGGGAATTACGTCAAAGGGAAACAGAGAATCCGATGATTCCATGTATGTATCTGCGGCTGAAATCCGGCTGGCATCCAGGGATTCGTTTGTAAAAAACAAAGAACCGCTGGAAGAGCTGGTGGAAAAGGGAAAGCGGCTTACCGCAGACAGCCCGGAGGGGAAGCAGGCCATTTTAAAACAGCTTCTGGAAGAGGCGCAGGAGGCGCTTGCGAATCCTCTGACCGTTCAGGAGCGTCTGGATAAGTTGGTTTCTGAACTGAAAACTGTGGTGGAGCCGAGAACATCCTTCACGGGATATGCAGGTGAAAGGCTGTTTGACACAAATGGCGAGCGCATCCAGGCGCACGGCGGGCAGATTAGCAAATGGGGGGATACCTGGTACTGGTACGGAGAGGATAAGACCGATGGATGGTACCCTCGCGGCGTACATCTGTACACATCCAAAGACCTCTATAACTGGGAGGATCAGGGCGTTGTTTTAAAGACGATGAAAGAGATTGAGGAGATCGATACCGATCCGTATTTCCATGCGCTGTATGGAGATCTCAGTACGGAAGAACGGCAGGAAGTGTTCCGGCATATTGACTACAACAGCTCTGTGGTGGAGCGTCCGAAGGTGCTTTACAATCAAACGACAGGGAAATATGTCCTGTGGTTCCATGCGGACGGCCCGGATGGGGAAAGCAGTGGCAGCTATGTAAAAGCGATGGCGGGCGTGGCGATTGCAGACAGGCCGGAGGGGCCTTTCCGATTTCTGAAAGCAAAAAGGCTTGACTGCTCACAGGATTATTCCGGATCCAATAGGGGAATGGCAAGGGATATGAATCTGTTCCAGGATGATGACGGAACCGCCTATATTATCTATGCCAGTGAGGAAAATGCCACGCTCTATATTTCCAAACTGAATCCGGAGTATACAGATTTGGATGTATTGGAAGGGGCGGTGGAAGGCCGGGACTTTACAAGAAATATGGTGAACAGCTCCAGGGAAGCTCCGGCGATGTTCAAATATCAGGGAAAATATTACCTGATGACTTCCGGCTGCACGGGTTGGGACCCGAATTCGGCAATTTATTATACTGCGGATTCTCCGCTCGGGCCGTGGACGGCGAAAGGGAATCCCTGTGTGGGAGAGGAAAAAGATACCACTTTTGGGACACAGAGTACCTGTATTTTTCCGGTGGATGCGGAAAATGGAAAGTTTCTTTACATGGGAGACCGATGGAACAGGAATGACCTGGCGGATTCCCGGTATGTCTGGCTTCCGGTGGAACTCGGATACAGCGGTGAGATGAAGATTTCGGCGTCGTCTGACTGGGCAGTTGAAGATTTGAAAGAGGCGGCTTTTGTCAGTCTGTATCAGAAAGATACGGTGTACTTTGTAGACTGCAATAAGGAGACCAGCGGGTTTTTTGACGGCTTCGCGGAAAGAAAGATTGAACTTCTGAATCAGAAGGGCGACCAGAAATATGACGGCGTCTGGGGGCTGACGGGAGAACCGGGGGACTATAACGGGGACATCCTGTTTGGAAGCGGCTACTGGGCAAAGGCAAATGAATCCATCGTTTACCGCTTTACACTTCCGGAAGGACGCTATCAGGCAGCGGCAGGCTTCCGGGAGTGGTGGTCGGAAAACCGTCAGGCAATGCTAAATGTAAAGCTGGTGGAAAATCCGGATACAGAGCAGGAAGAGCTGCGTTCTCTGGCGGGAGCAGTTTCCATGAATACGACAAAGAACGATCAGAACAGCATTTTTCAGACGGCATTTACACTGGAAACTTCCGGCGTGGTAGAAATCAGCGTGGATAAAGCAGGGGGCGGCGACCCATTGCTGGCATGGATGGGAATTGTCAAAGATGCAGAGAGCGAAGAATCTGGCACACAGACAGAAGTGGTAAAAATCGGCAGCGACGTCTGGTCTACGCCAGTCATTCCGGCAGTACCGAAGGAGCAGGCAGGGGTGGAACAGAGCGAAATCAGCCTGAATGAAACGACGGGGGACGGCACCTGGAAATACCTCTACGATATTCCTGATTATACTGAACAGGGAGGAGTCCCTTATCCCACAGCGGCAGAGCAGGATTTTGATTTCCGTAAATGGAAGAATAAAAACTGGCAGAATATAAAGGTACCGGGAGAAGCGTTGATGCAGGGCTTTGATATTCTGACAAATAATGAATACTATTATCAGAGAGAGATTTCGATACCGGAAGATTTCGCAGACAGATATTGATTCGTTTTGACGGTGTGTACTGTAATGCCCGCGTATGGATTGATGGAACGTATATCAGGACGCATGTGGGTGGTTTTACCACATGGGACTGCGATATTACAAAGTATGCACAGCCGGGAGATACTGTGACACTGACGGTGGGAGTAGCCGACCTATATGCGGAGACGAAAGGAATCTGGAATCCGGAAGGGAAGTTTGTAAACAATCCGTCAAACGCTACGGAGTATGCACATCACAACATCGGCGGCATTAACAGAGATGTGAGCCTTGTCGCATTGCCATACGACTGTATCGCAAGAACCTATGTAAATACAGATTTTGACGAAACCTTTACGGATGCGAACCTGGAGGTTACAGCACAGATCAGGATGCAGTCAGAGAAAGCAGCTCTTCAGGTGGAGCTTTTGGACGGAGAAAATGTGATCGCCTCCGGAAAAGCCGCATTTACAAAGCAATCCGATGATTCAGGGCTTTCCCAGGCAAAGAAGCTTACGATTCCTGTTTCAGAACCAGAGAAATGGGATGCGGAGCATCCGAATCTGTATACGCTTCGCAGTACGCTGTCTGTGGAAGGAGAGACGGTACAGGTCAATGAAGAAAAAATCGGATTCCGTGAAATCCATTATGGAGGACGTGAGGGTACGGACAGAAATAAAGTGTATGTAAACGGAAAAGAGGTAAAGCTTCGCGGAACCTGCCGTCATGATGTATCAGACGATCTGGGAAGAAGCATGACACGGGAAGAATGCTATGCGGAGGCGAGGGCGTATAAGAATGCGAATATCAACCATATCCGCACCTCTCATTACCCGGCTTCTGAGGATTTGCTGGACGCCTGTGATGAATTGGGAATTTATGTGGAGCAGGAGACAGCCGTGTGCTTTCAGGGCTATCCTTCCGGCACAGTCAGCAGCAGGTATGAGGACTATCTGCCCCAGTTTACAGAAATGATCGAGCGGGACAGAAACCGTCCGTCCATTTTAATCTGGTCATTGGGAAATGAGTCAAATTATGAAAAGATTAAAGATCAGTGCGGCGGCAATGCCATCTGGGATGAAAAGACGTATCTGAAAGATGTGGATATTTCCAGGCCATGTATTTACAGTTGGCCGGATACAGCGCCCTATGAGGTTGCGGATATTTACAGCCAGCATTATGCGTATGTCGAGGGAACTATGGGGGCATGGGACAGGCCGGTTCTTCATGACGAGTACGCCCATATCTCCTGCTACGATCTGGATGAGCTTCAAAGAGATGTAAATGTCCGGAATTTCTGGGGGGAGAGCGTTAAAAAAGCCTGGGAGAACATTTTCACGACAGACGGAGCGCTTGGAGGCGATTTGTGGGGCGGTATTGACGATGTATTTTATATTCCGGACGGAACCACAGAGCGCTGGCAGTCCCACTCTGACGGACAGACAGCAGGTTACGGCGAATGGGGAAGTGTATTGGATGCGTATCTTCGGGAAAAGCCGGAGGCATATCTGACCAGGAAAGCATATTCTCCGGTGCGTGTGGAGGAAGAGTCATGCTATAGAGAAGGAGAATTTCTGTACGTACCAGTGAAAAACTGGTTTGACCATACGAACCTGAATGAGTTAAAGGTGGAGATTACCGCTGAGAAATCTGTGGCGGAGCATCCGGTAGCAGAGAGTGTGGAACCTCATACGGAAGGCGTGATTACGATTCCGGATATTCCGGCAAATGCAGAGTCTGTAAACCTGAAGTTCTATACGGCAGACGGGACGATGGTGGATGAATATCGGTTACAGCTTGCCGAAATGGAATATCGTTTTACGCCTGCCAGCGAGAACCCTCCGCAGATACAGGAAAAGGACAGTGAAATCCTGATAAGCGGAACAGGCTTTGAAATCACTTTTGATAAAGGAACAGGGCTGATTTCCCATGCAGCCTGCCAGGGAGAGACGCTGATTACAGGAGGGCCTTACCTTCATGTGACGGGAATGGAGCTGGGCGCATGGACGCCGGATTCTGCGGATGGTATTTCCGTGCGGACAGAGGGCAAGTATGCAGCAGTTACTTTGAAGGGCTGTTATGCGAACGGCCAGCAGGTACGGTTTGACATAAAAATATCAGGAAATGGGATTCTTACGACAGATTATACACTTACCTCGTCACCGGAAACGGGCAACGGCCTGAAGGAAGTGGGCGTCAGCTATGATATTTCGGGGGATGTGGAGAGCGTAAGCTGGCTGCGGGAAGGACTGTACAGTGTATATCCGGAGGATCATATCGGACGGAACGAGGGAACTGCCCGGAAAATCAGAGAAGGAGCCGACGAAAATCCGGATGAGTATGGCGTGGAACCGGCATGGCCGTGGAAAGACGATATGAAAAATTATTTCGTCTATTCTACCGATGACCCCAATAACGGGCTGGTGACGAATGATTTCAAGGCTATGAGGGAATATATCCGATACTATAACGTCAACTACAGCTCAAAGGAGGACGCACCCCGTATCAGCGTCGAGTCGCAGGACGCAGGAGAGGCGGCGCGCGTGGACGTCAGCTATGAACGGAAATTTGTGGATGACAGGGCTGCATCAGTCAAATATACCGGGGAATGGGGGACTTACGCAACAGAAGCCGATTACGGAGGGACGGAGACCTACAGCAGCCGCCAGGGAGACGCCTGTGAGTTTTCCTTTACCGGAACAGGCATCCGCTATATCGGTTCCAAACAGAGCAATACAGGACTTGTCAGGGTTTATCTTGACGGCGAGTTAAAAGAAACAATCGATACGTACAGCAATCTCGGAAATGATATGAAGCAGACGGTCATCTACAGCGTGCAGAATCTGACAGAAGGAGAGCATACGATTCGCCTGGAAACAGCGGGAGGAAATGCGAACTGTATTGTAGTGGATGCGTTCGAGGTACTCGGCGGACCGGATTCCGCAGATGCACAGAAAACAAAGCTGATCGTCAATAACCAGTGGTATTATCCAAATCTGGCATGGGGGAATTATACCGGAAATCAGGGGACGCTTTCTTACGGCAGCAGGGGTTCCGTGACCATCCGCCTGTGCAGCGAAAACAGCTTTTCAGAGATAAGAAAGGCAGACTTAAACAATCTGACCGTGGCGGAGTCTGGGAAGAATCAGGTGAAAGTAACGTACGATCTTTCGAATGCTGATGAAAATACAGAGATACGGCTGCAATGGTATAAGACGGCAGTCGGCGACCCGGAGAGCAAGGCACAGCCTCTGAAGGGCGAAGAAAGCGAAGTCCTGAATGTGTCCGGGCTGAAAGCGTACCGGGTATACTGCATGGCGGTTCCGGTGGTAAATGGAATAGAAGGAGAGCCGAAAAAGAGCAATGAGATTGCAGTAGATGCGGAGGCTTACACGTTCTATGATATTGCGGCAGATTCCGGGCAGTTTACCTTTGAGGGAGAGAAGGGGAAAGATTATCAGACCGATACTGATGAGGACTGGACACAGAATGCCTACGAAAAGACCATGACCTATCTTCTGGATACGGAAAATCCGGCGAGCGTATCCTTCGAGTTTTTCGGAAGAGGAATCCGCTGGACAGGCGCAAAGGAGAACAATCAGGGCATTGCAGAAGTGATTGTCGATGACGGGGAACCGGTCGAAATTGACTTGTGTAACCCATATGTGGAATCACAGACACAGAGGTCTGAAATTTTGTTTGAAAAAACGTGGGATGCACAGGGCGCTCATAAGATTACCATTCGCAGGACAGGAAAGAAAAATGAGAGCGCTTCAGCGGCTAATGTCAGCCTGGACGCATTTATCGTTATTTCCTATGAGGATGAGCCAGAGCCAGAGGAAACAGTTGAGCATGTCATCGAAAAGATTCAGGAAATCGGAACGGTCACGCTGGAGAGCAAAGCTGCGATAGACGAGGCAAGAAATGCCTACGATGCTTTGACAGATGCGCAAAAGGAGCTTGTGACAAACTATGACGTGCTTACCCGGGCAGAGGAAGCATATGCGGTACTGAGCGGAGCGCATCAGACGGATATCGATGCCGCTAAGGATGTAATGGAAAAAATCGAAGCGATTGGAGAAGTGACGCCGGAGAGCAAAGCTGCCATAGACAAGGCAAGAAATGCCTACGATGCTTTGACAGATGCGCAGAAAAAGCTGGTGACGAATCTTCACCTGCTGGAAGCGGCAGAGGCAGCGTATGAGAAGCTGGGGACGCCGGATACAG
>CAJKKX010000041.1 GCA_905200565.1 uncultured Lachnospiraceae bacterium | reverse complement strand
GGCAGGTTTCTTAAGATGGGCCTACGACGCATGGGTGGCAGACCCATTAAACGATGCAACGCACAATGCCTTTGAGCCGGGCGACTGTTTCCTGATCTATCCGGCAGAGAAGGATGCGGCGGATAAGACGTGTAAAAGCTCCGTGCGCCTGGAGCGTATGGCAGAGGGCGTCAGAGATGTGAATAAACTTCTCATAATTGAAAAGGAAGCGCCGCAGCTTGCAGGCGAGATTGAGAAACTTTATGATGGAATTCAGACGACTGCAAGCACGGGAAGAACTTATCTGAGCGCTGCGGAGAGAACGCGGCTTGCGGAAGAGATGAATACTTTTAAAGCAGGCGTAGCGGAACTTACGACACAGTATCTTGCCACAACATCTGACGGATTGTATATTTTAAGTAATAACAAAGAGATGTTTGTAAACGATACCTGGCAGCTTCCGGTGAGCCTGAGGACAGAAGAAGAGGACAAGACGATTCTTTACAAATCCGCAGATTCCTCGATTGCGGCGATTGATGCAAATGGGGTGGTGACGGCAAGGAAAACAGGAAGCACGACCATTACAGCGATCCATGAGGCGTCCGGATATCAGGATACGATAGAGGTTACCGTTACCAAAAAACCATTAAATATCAGTAATAAACTGAAAGATTACAGATTGCCGGAACAATATCTGTCAGATATTGAAAAAGATCCGGAGAATGAGAAAGGGCGCCGTTATCTGGGACAGCCGGATATGATTATGCTGGATGATAATCAGACCTTGTTTACCGTTTATCCGGTAGGACATGGCGTGGGACGCATTGTTATGCAGGTGAGCCGCGACGGTGGCGAGACATGGACAGAAAAGACGGATATTCCGGAAAGCTGGAGTACTTCTTATGAGACGCCGACGATTTATAAGCTGAACATGACGGACGGGACAACGAAGTTGATCGTGATTTCCGGAAGACCGGCAAACTTTGGAGCAGCGACTGGCGGATGGGATACCTCCATATCCACAGATAACGGGGAGACATGGTCAGAGTATCAGACTTACTGTGAGTATTTTGCGGATGGTACGACCCGAAACGATACGGTCGTAGCGATGGCGAGTCTGGTACAGTTAAAAGATGAGGAAGGAAACTATATTGATAAATGGATGGGCGTTTACCATGATGGCAATACGTTTGTCAATTATAAGACTTATCTGACTTTTGATGAGAATGGAAACCAGCAGTGGACGACTCCGGTGCCATATCTGAGTGAATATCGTTCCATTGAGTGGTCACATCAGATCTGCGAGGTCGGTATGTTCCGCTCACCGGATGGAAACAGGATTGTGGCTTTGGCGAGAAATCAGTCTCACAATGGCCCTGCAACCATGTTCTATTCTGATGACGAGGGGGATACATGGAGTGAACCGGTTGAGCTTCCGGGATCGCTGGCTGGAGAACGTCATAAAGCGATGTATGATCCAACGGATCCGACAGGTCAGAGAATGATTGTTACCTTCCGTGAAATTTGCTATGACCTGAATGGAAATAATCTGTTTGATGGAAACAGTGACTGGCTGGCAGGCGACTGGGTCGCATGGGTCGGAACTTATGATCAGCTTATGAATCTGGAGGAAGGGCAGTTCCGTATCCTGCTCTGTGAGGACTGGGCCCATAATGCAAAATCAGGCGATACCGGGTATACAGGAATTGTCGTACAGCCGGATGGAACCTTTATCATGGATACTTACGGGCATTGGGATAAAGATTACTGGGTGGAAAAGCATGGAAGTCTGAATGGATACAATGTCCGTCAGGATTTGTGCTATATCAAACAGGCGAAATTCAAACTGTCGGATTTGGATGAGCTGGTAATACCGGATTTGAAAACAAACATTACGAATGAGATTGAGAAAGGGCCGTCTAAAGCAGATGCTTCCAAATATACGGAGGAATCCTGGCAGGCATATCAGGAGGCTTTGGAACAGGCGCTTGAGGTGCAGGGCAGCAGCGAAAGCACACAGAATCAGTGTTATGCGGCGGAAAGTTCCCTGAAAGACGCCAGATTGTCTCTGGTGATGAAGGAGAAAAAAGAACCGGAGCCGGACGAAAGAGACGAGGCGAAGAAAGCGCTTGCGGATGTCATGAGGCAGGCGGGGGCATACACGGACGCTTCCAAATACGAGGCAGAAAGCTGGAAACAGTTCCAGGCGGCGCTGGCTCATGCAAAGAGTGTACAGTCTGATGCTGCCAGCACAAAAGAACAGATAGAGGCGGCAATGAATGCTTTGAAATCATCCATGCAGGGGTTGAAAGCGGCGGGAGGAACGACAGAACCGGGAACACCAATTCAGGTTGGAAAGACTTATACGTGCGGAAACTATACATATAAGGTTACGAACGTTTCCAAACGGACGGTGGCTGTCACCGGAATTGAAAAGAGCAAGCTTAAGAAAATTAAGAAGATAACGGTGTATAATTCCGTGAAGCTTGGCGGAAAAGACTATACCGTAACTTCGATCGCTGATTCCGCTTTCAGGAATAACAAAAGAGTGACAGGAGCCAGCATCAGCAAGAATGTGCAGAGTATTGGGAAAAACGCATTTGCAGGATGCACCAAGCTGAAAAAGGTTACGACAAAAGGCAATAAGCTTAAGAAGATAGGCAGCAAGGCATTCTTCCAGTGCAGGAATTTAAAGAGCCTTACGATTAAGAGTAAAGTGCTTAAAAGCGTGGGCAAGAATACGTTTAAGGGTATTCACAGGAAAGCCGTGATCAAAGTGCCTGCTTCGAAATATAAAGTATATGTAAAGAAGCTGGCAAAAAAAGGCCAGAGTAAAACGGTAAAAATTAAAAAATAGAGTTCTGGAAAAACCGGTATGGCGGAAGCTGTACCGGTTTTTTCGGAAGAGGCATGGGGGATATTGGAAATAATAATTGACGCTTGTATGGATTTGCATTATAATAATTTGGGACTATTTTCATGGGGAAAGTATGTCCACGGAATAGTGATTAAGTACAGAGAGTGAGCAAATACAATGATAAAAAGCATGACAGGCTTTGGAAGATGTGAAATTCTTCAGGACGACCGGAAATTTACGGTAGAGATGAAGTCCGTAAATCACAGGTATTTTGATGTGAATATCAGAATGCCGAAGAAGCTCAGTTTTTTCGAGTCCGCAATCAGAGGAGTTCTGAAAGAATATATTCAAAGGGGAAAAGTGGATATTTTTATTGCTTATGAGGATTTTTCGGACAGCAATATTTCTTTAAAATATCACGAAAGCGTTGCGGCGGAATATGTAAAATATTATCGGGAGATCGCAGAACGCTTTGGATTGGAGTATGATGTACGGGCGTCTCTGATCGGAAGAAGCCCGGAGGTTTTTACGATGGAAGAGCAGGCGGAAGATGAAAAAGAAATCTGGCAGATTCTTGAAAGAGCCGTAAGAGGGGCAAGCGAGCAGTTTGCAGCATCCAGAATCCGGGAAGGGGAAGCACTGAAAACAGACCTGATTGGAAAGCTGGACGGAATGCTTACCGATGTGGAATCCATCGAAAATCGTTATCCTGAGATCATGGAAAACTATCGCAGGAAGCTTGAGGAAAAGGTAAAAGAGCTTCTGGGAGATTATCAGATGGAAGAGGGACGCATTGCCGCGGAAGTGGTTCTGTATTCGGATAAAATCTGTACAGATGAGGAGACTGTCCGGCTGAGAAGCCATATTGACAGCATGAAAGAGGCGCTGCTTGCAGGCGGCGGGATTGGAAGGAAGCTGGATTTCATCGCGCAGGAGATGAACCGGGAGGCAAACACGATTCTGTCAAAGGCAAATGATCTGGAGACATCCAATAGAGCGATCAATCTGAAAACGGAGATTGAGAAGGTTCGCGAGCAGATTCAGAATATAGAGTAGGTGAGAATGTGACCAGATTAATGAATATTGGTTTTGGAAATGCTGTAAATACGGATAAGGTAGTCGCTGTGGTAAATCCCGATGCGGCGCCGATTAAGCGCATGGTGCAGCAGGCAAAAGAAAATGGAAGAGTGATCGACGCTACGCAGGGCAGACGCACGAAGTCGGTTCTGATTACGCAGGAGGATCATATTATCTTATCTGCATTGCAGGCGGATACGTTAGTCAAACGTTTTTCCAATGCAGGAGTGATCGAGACGAAGGGGGAGGAAGATGAGTCGTAGGGGAATATTGATTGTACTTTCAGGATTTTCCGGTGCGGGCAAGGGAACGCTGGTCAATGCACTGAGAGAAAGATATGATGGCTATGCCCTTTCTATTTCGGCTACTACGAGAAAGCCAAGAGAGGGAGAAGAGAATGGAAAGGCATATTTTTTTAAGAAGATAGAAGAGTTCCATCAGATGATCGACGAGGACGCATTTATCGAATATGCCCAGTATGTAGAGAATTATTATGGTACGCCCAGAGCCTATGTGGAAGAGATGTTAAATCAGGGGAAGGACGTTATTCTGGAGATTGAAATTCAGGGCGCGCTGAAAGTAAAGGAAAAATATCCGGATGCGCTTCTTATGTTTGTGACGACGCCGGATGCAGATACTTTAAAGACCCGGCTGACAGGGAGAGGGACGGAGACGGAGGAGGTCATCGCGTCGCGCCTTGCCAGAGCCGCAGAGGAAGCCTGTGGAATTGAGAACTATGACTATCTTATCGTCAATGACGATTTAGATACAGCGGTGCGGGAGACTCACGAAATTATTCAGGGGGAACATTACCGCATGGCAAGAAATGCAGAGTTTATAGAAGCAATGAGAAATGATTTGAAACGATTTTCGAAAGGAGAATAGGATTATGTTGCACCCATCTTATACAGACTTAATGGATGTAGTAAACAGTGAGGTAGGAGAAAATGAAACTCCGGTGGTAAAGAGCCGTTATTCTATCGTACTGGCGACTGCAAAAAGGGCAAGGGAGATCATTGCCGGGGCTGAACCTATGGTATACAGCGCAGGAAAAAAACCGTTGTCTATCGCGGTAGAAGAGCTGGATAAAGCGAAAATTAAAATCATGGCAGAAGAGGAAAAATCAGAGGACGAAATCGAATTATGAAATTATTGTTTGTATCTCTGGGATGCGATAAAAACCTGGTAGACTCTGAGGTTATGCTGGCGCTCTTAAATGAGAGAGGGTGTGTCCTGACCGATGAGGAAACAGAAGCGGATATTATCATTATAAATACCTGCTGCTTTATCAATGACGCGAAGGAGGAGAGCGTTCAGACCATTCTGGAAATGGCAGAATACCGGAAGGCGGGAAGCTGTAAGGCGCTGATCGTGACGGGATGTCTGGCTCAGCGTTATAAGCAGGAAATTATGGATGAAATCCAGGAGGTAGACGCCGTTTTGGGTACGACGACCTGTGAGGAAATCGTAAAAGCGGTGGACAAAGTCCTGGAGGGAGAGCATCTTCTGGAGTTTCATGATGTGAATGAGAAGCCTGTAGGCAATCAGAAAAGGATGCTTACCACAGGGGGGCATTACGCGCATTTGAAAATAGCGGAGGGGTGCGACAAGCACTGTACCTACTGCATTATACCGAAGATACGCGGAAAATACCGGAGTGTCCCCATGGAACAGTTGATCCTGGAGGCAGAAAGCCTGGCCGGACAGGGAGTAAAAGAACTCATCCTGGTGGCCCAGGAAACGACGCTGTACGGCATGGATCTTTATGGGGAAAAATCCCTGCATAAATTGCTGAAAGCATTGTGCAGGATCAGAGGGATTCGGTGGATACGTATTCTGTACTGCTATCCGGAGGAGATTTATGAAGAACTGATTCAGACGATAAAAGAAGAACCGAAGATCTGTCATTATCTTGATCTGCCGATTCAGCACGCAAATGACGCCGTACTGAAACGCATGGGGCGGAGGACAACAAAAAAAGATCTGATAAATATCGTCGGACATCTTCGGGAAGAGATTCCCGATCTTGTGCTTCGGACAACGCTGATCAGCGGTTTTCCGGGGGAGACACAGGAAGCGCATGAGGAATTGATGCAGTTTGTAGACGAGATGGAGTTTGAGCGTCTGGGAGTCTTTGCTTATTCTCCCGAAGAGGATACGCCGGCTGCGGGCATGGAGAATCAGATTCCGGAAGAGATTAAGCAAGAGCGCCGGGATGAGCTGATGGAGCTTCAGCAGGAAATTTCATTTGACAAAAACGAGGACATGGCGGGCAGGGAATTGCTGGCTATGATTGAGGGAAAGGTAGCGGATGAAAATGCCTATATTGCGCGCACGTATATGGATGCGCCGGGGATTGACGGCTACCTGTTCATCAACACGGATGAAACTCTTGTGACAGGCGACTTTGCGAAAGTAAAGGTGACAGGCGCCCTGGAGTATGATTTGATAGGAGAGATTTCAGAATGAATACGCCAAATATGTTAACAATTTTAAGGGTGATTATGATTCCGTTTTTTGTAATCTTCTTACTGTTGGATATCACGGAGTATGATAAGTATATTGCACTGGCTATTTTTATTGTCGCAAGCCTTACAGACACGTTGGACGGTTATCTTGCCAGGAAGAATAATCAGATTACAAATTTTGGAAAATTCATGGACCCGCTGGCAGATAAACTGCTGGTGTCAGCCGCTATGATCTGTCTGGTGGAATTGCATCGGATTCCCGGCTGGGTGGTTATCGTAATCATCAGCCGTGAGTTTATCATCAGCGGATTTCGCCTGGTGGCGTCCGATAACGGCATTGTCATTGCGGCGAGCTGGTGGGGAAAAGTAAAGACGATTACGCAGATGCTCATGATTATCCTGGTAATCGCAGATATTGGAGGAGTATTTGTCACGCTTGAGGCGGTCTTTATTTATGCCGCAATGGGATTGACAGTGGTATCACTGATCGACTATATTGCGAAAAACAGGCGGGTTCTGAGTATGCAGGATTAGCATACGGATAAGGAGTAGAATATGGTAGTAGAGTTGATTTCCGTAGGTACGGAATTGTTACTTGGGAATATTGTGAACACAAATGCGGCGTATCTTTCGGAGCAGTGCGCGCTTCTGGGACTGTCCATGTACCATCAGTCTGTGGTGGGAGATAACGAGGAGCGCCTGGCGGAGACGATGCGGACGGCTCTGGTGCGTTCGGATGTGGTGATCTTAAGCGGCGGCCTGGGGCCTACGAAAGATGATCTCACAAAGGAAGTGGCCGCACAGGTCATGGAGATGCCGCTCAAAGAGGATGAACACAGCAGAAAAAGGATTGAAGAATATTTCAAGAACAGCCAGACCAGGGTCATTACGGATAATAATTGGAAACAGGCGCAGGCGCCGGAGGGAAGCATTGTCGTGGACAATGACAATGGAACCGCACCGGGGCTGATTCTGGAAAAGGATGGGAAGGCAATGATTTTGCTTCCGGGGCCGCCAAACGAGATGAGGCCCATGTTTGAGAAGAGTATTTTCCCATATCTGAACAAGCTTCAGCCGGAATTGATTCGTTCCTGTATGGTAAAGATTTGTGGACTGGGCGAGAGTTATGTCGAGACACAGATTGCAGACATGATCGAAGCACAGACAAATCCCACGATCGCTCCCTATGCGAAAATCGGTGAGGTGCATCTGCGGATTACGGCAAAGGCTTCCAGCGAGAAGGAAGCAAGAAAGCTGATGAAACCGGTGGTAAAAGAGCTGAGAAACCGCTTTGGAGATAATATCTATACGTTGGATGAGAAGGAAACACTGGCAGAAAATGTGCTGAAGCTTTTGAAAGAGAAGGAACTGACGCTGACGACGGCGGAATCCTGTACAGGAGGTGTGCTGGCGGCAAGGCTGACGGATATACCGGGAGCATCCGAAGTGTTTAAGCAGGGACTGGTGACTTATTCCAATAAGGCGAAGAGAAAGCTTCTGGAGGTTAAGAAAACCACATTGAAAGACTTTGGGGCGGTCAGTGAAAAGACGGCGAAGGAAATGGCGAAGAACGGCGCTTTCATGACCGGGGCGGACGCTTGTGTGGCGATTACCGGAATTGCCGGGCCGGACGGCGGAAGCGATGAGAAACCGGTAGGGCTGGTTTATATAGGGTGCAGCCTGAAGAATAAAATTACGGTGAAGGAATTTCACTTCCAGGGAAACCGCGAAAAGGTCAGGGAATATGCGGTAGTGCGTGCGCTGACTTTGCTGAGGGATTGCATTCTGGAAAAAGAAGATTGATGGATGGCCATCAGGAAGGATTCAAAAAGAGTCGTTTCTGGTGGCTTTTTATTGTCAATAAAAGTTTAACTGTTTAGCAGGAATCTATGAAAGGTAAAAAAACAAATACAAAAAGTAGTAATAATATATTGACAAAATATCATTATTGAATTAAACTATAATAAAGAAGTATAAATGTACCGGAATACATAGAGAGGGGGATTCTTATGTTGAGATTTCAGAAAAGAGGTCTGCTTTTGGCGCTGCTATTCTTCTTTTTGTGTGCCGTACCGGTCCATGCAGAAGGAAAAGCACTGGAAGTAGGGGACAGCTTTTATCTGCCCTGTCGGGATGATTCCTGGGTACGGACGGTTCGGAAAAATAAGATGGCGGAAGTGACGAGAGTAAAACCGGGGATTGTAAAAATCACGGTGCAAAAGCAGGGAGTTCTGGAAGTAGCGGATTTTTGGAACAAAGGCGGGATGCGCCGGATTACAGTCGGGAAAAATAAATTTCAGAAGCAGTCGATGTTTGTGGACTGCGAAACCGGAAGAGAAAATCCGGAGGGCGGCTTTGCAGGCCCGGACATTTACTGGAGGGACGTCGAGGATGAGGACGGGTATCTGATTTTTCGATTTCGGCGTAATCAGCCTGGGGAGTGGAAGCTGATCGAAAAAACGGAAGCTGACGTGTGCAGTTACGAAGAAAAGGAAATCCGTGTGAAAGATGCGGAATTGTATGAATGGAGAGTGGCGGGCTATCAGAGACTGAAAAACGGAACCTTCATTTATACAAAATTTAATAGTGTAACAAATATCCTGGAGTGAGAAATACGGCATCGTCTTGTTGAAAGCAGGGCCATGCCGTATTTTGGATTCTATATCATTTCATTAATTTCATCATCGTTCGGATTTTTTCGATCCTTGCAATTTCTTCTGGGGATTTTCCCATTTTCAGCACTTCGATGATGGCGTCTGTCTCGTCGGGGGAGAAGGTCATCCCCTGAGATTTGGACTGCGAAGCTGCCGCCATGAGAAATGGGAGAAGATCGTTCTGCGATTTTCCAGCCCCCTGTTCGGACATGGACATCAGCATCTGGAGCTTTGCGGGATCGATATTTTTCAGGTTTGGATTGTTCATCCAGCTTGTGTCACTCATAGAAATCTCCTTTTAACTATTTTGAAATATGGATTGACAGGTTTCAAACATGGACTGCTGTTCCGGCGATAAGAAGCTTTTCATGACGTCCGGGTTATTGTCAGCGCCCTGCATAGAAGTGTACAGATGAATCATCTGAAACATCTGGATGCACTGGTCGATAGAGTCCTGCTCTTTTCGATTGCAGAAACAGCGGATATCCTGGAGCATTTCGGCAGGCGAGGTGTGCTCGACAATCATCTGGCGCGCAATGGCCAGCAGCATGATCTCGATGACCGAATCCAGCGTGTGGCTGCACAGCATCTTGACAAATTCCACCCCGATTACCAGCATCGCCGCGACGCTGAGGTATTCGGAAAAGGCTGCGGGATCCCGGATCAGCTTCACCGGGCTGATGCTCTGCACAAGGCCGATGAGCGCAGCGGCCAGCGCGGCCAGCATCAGCAGGCCCACCAGCATTTCCATCAGGTCTGACAGGCGGCGCATCAATTCTCGCACATGGATTTTCATGATTTCCTCCCTGTTTCATATTTCCCCATCAGTATAGCATGCGCAGCGCAGTGCTGTACAGGCCATGCGCTAAATATTCTTAACTTTTTTCCACGCTCCGGCCATAGAAGAATATGTATTGCTGCATTACGCCCGCAAAACCTTCATACCGCTCCAGCGGGAAGCGGCCGCCATAATGGCGGGCCACCATCTTCCGGATCCATGTGTCCACCGGGAAGGCGGCCAGATCATGCAGGCCAAACAGCCGCACGCAGGCCGCGACCTTCGGCCCCACGCCGGGCAGCGCGGTCAGGGCGTGCCGGGCTTCGTCCGGCGGCATCGCCGCCACAGCCACGGGGTCAAAATCGCTGTGCGCAATGGCATGGATGTATTTGTCCCGGTAGCCGAGCCCGATGGCGCGCAGCGCGGGCAGCTCTGCGGCCGCGAGCGCTTGCTTTGTGGGGAAGGTATAGTATGGTTCCCCGGCGCGGTCGGTGCGCCTCTCGCCCCAGTTCCGGCAC
>CAJKKX010000040.1 GCA_905200565.1 uncultured Lachnospiraceae bacterium | reverse complement strand
GCGGCAATCGGACAGGCAGCAAAGCATGGGGTCATGATTAAATCGGGGGAAGCCCTTGAAAGCATGGGAAAGGTGGATACGATTGCCTTTGATAAAACAGGTACGCTTACAAACGGCAATCTTATAGTGAAAGATATTTATCCTTTTACCGGTGATTTTGATCAGGCAGCGCTTTTACAACTGACTGCTTCTGCGGAAGGGTATTCGGAACATCCCCTTGCAAAAGCGGTTACCGCTTATGCAAAACAGGAAAAGTTGGAATTGCTTGCTGTAGAAGATTTTCAAATGTTCCCTGGCAGGGGAATATCGGCGGTAATAGGCAGGGAGAAGATCTTCTGCGGCAATGCGGCTTTTCTGGGGGAACAGCAGATTGCAATTGACAGTACGGCAAAACAGGTACTGGAACGATTCGGAAAAGAAGGAAAGGCGGTCATTCTCGTGGCAAATGCAAAAAGCCTGCTCGGCGCGGTAACGCTTTCCGATACGCTTCGCAATACCGCGGCGGACATGATTGGCAGCCTGCATAAAGCAGGCGTGCACGTTGTTTTACTTACGGGCGACCATAAGCAGAGCGCGGAATATTTTGCAAAGCAGGCTGGCATAAAAGACGTTCATGCGGGGCTTTTGCCCGAACAAAAAGTATCAGAGATTACGGCGCTTCAAACAGCAGGGAAAACGGTTTGCATGATTGGCGATGGCGTAAACGATGCTCCCGCGCTCAAGACGGCCGATGTGGGCGTCGCTATGGGGGCAATGGGAAGCGATATCGCAGTAGAAGCGTCAGACATTGCGTTGATGAGCGATGACATAACGAAAATTCCGTATCTGAAACGACTGTCTGACGCATGCGTAAAAACAATTAAATTCAGTATTTCGTTATCTCTCTGCATTAATTTTGCGGCAATCACATGTTCTCTTCTGGGATGGCTCACGCCGACTACGGGGGCGTTGGTACATAACTGCGGCTCTTGCCTGGTCGTGCTGATTGCGGCGCTTTTGTATGACAGAAAGTTTGAGTAAAAGGAGCGCGGCTGGTACGTTATTGCGAATTGGTTGAGCCAGTGGGGGTCAAAATCTCTGGGCGACCAGGGCTATACGGCGATCGAGATTCTCAGGCATTATTATGGCAGCAGCATCTATATCAATACGGCGGAGGAAATCGCAGGGGTTCCTCTCTCGTGGCCCGGCTACGCTCTGGACATTGGCGCTGCGGGGGATCAGGTGGAACAGATTCAGGAACAGCTAAATGCCATTTCGAATAATTATCCGCGGATTCCGAAGATTGCGGTTGACGGTATCTACGGTGAAAATACCCAGAATGCCGTTCAAATCTTTCAGGATGTCTTTGGGCTTCCGGAGACGGGCATTGTAGATTACCGTACATGGTATAAGATTCAGGAAATTTATGTGGCAGTTACCAGAATTGCGGAACTGGTTTAAAAGCGTTGCCGGGGCAGGGCAGAACCTGTCCCTGGCTTCACTTTTTAGAAGTTTACGTAACAGTAAAGCCGGAAGGCTGAACTGTTACAAGTTTACAGATAATTCATGGATTTTTTCTTGAAATTTGTGTTAAATATGGTATAATATCCACATGAAAAGTACTCATTGAGTGCCGGAATTTTAGAAAAAAGGAGTTGGACATCATGCGTTTTACGATTAGTGGAAAGAATATTGAGGTTACGGAAGGCTTAAGAACAGCGGTTACGGACAAGCTTGGAAAGCTGGAAAGGTACTTTACTCCTGAAACAGAGATTAATGTAACTCTGAGTGTGGAAAAAGAAAGACAGAAGATTGAGGTGACGATCCCGGTAAAAGGAAATATCATCCGCTCCGAGCAGGTCAGCAATGATATGTACGTATCCATTGACCTGGTAGAAGAGGTTATCGAGAGACAGCTTCGCAAATATAAAAACAAGATTATTGAAAAACATAAAAACGGAGGCAACTTTAAGAAAGAATTCCTTGAGAAAGAAGTTCAGGGGGACGACGAAGTAAAGATTATTCGTACCAAGCATTTTGATATGAAGCCGATGTTTCCGGAGGACGCCTGTGTGCAGATGGAGCTTTTGGGGCATAGTTTCTTCGTATTCATTAATGCAGAGACAGATGCCGTGAGCGTTGTGTATAAGAGAAAGGGAAACACATACGGATTGATCGAGCCGGAATGTTAGCCATAGACAGCAGGGGCTGCGGTATTTTGCCGCAATCCCTGCTTTTACGTGTTCATAGCTTATTCATAAAAATTTTATTGTTTATTTAAGGGGAAAGTGGTAGAATATAAGATAGTTTGTTTGAAACAGATGATAGTATAGGAGAAAAGAGATGAATTTGATTCAGAAAGTATTCGGTACTCACAGCGAGAGAGAGGTAAAAATGATCAGACCTCTTGTAGATAAAATTGAAAGCTTGAGACCGACCATGCAGGCTTTGTCGGATGAAGAACTTAAGGACAAGACCAGACAATATAAAAAGAGGCTGGAGGAAGGAGAAACACTGGACGACCTTCTGCCGGAGGCATTTGCTACGGTGCGCGAGGCGGCGAGACGTGTGCTGGATATGGAGCATTACCGCGTACAGTTGATCGGCGGTATCATCCTTCATCAGGGACGTATTGCGGAAATGAGAACGGGAGAAGGTAAGACCCTGGTATCTACCCTTCCAGCATATCTGAATGCCCTGGAGGGAAAGGGCGTGCATATCGTTACCGTAAATGATTATCTGGCGCACCGTGACGCACAGTGGATGGGAAAAGTACATGAGTTTCTGGGGCTGACGGTGGGATGCGTTTTAAATGAGATGGACAATGACGAGCGCCGGGCGCAGTACGCGTGTGACATTACTTATGTGACGAACAATGAGCTGGGCTTTGATTATCTGCGTGATAACATGGTCATTTATAAAGAACAGCTTGTGCAGCGGGAACTGCATTATGCAATCATCGATGAGATCGACTCGATTCTGATCGATGAGGCGCGGACGCCGTTAATCATTTCCGGACAGAGCGGAAAGTCCACGAAGCTTTACGAGGTTTGCGACATTCTGGCCAGACAGTTGGAACGGGGAGAAGCCAGCGGCGAAGTCACGAAGATGTCTGCCATCATGGGAGAAGAGATTACCGAAACCGGGGATTATGTGGTGAACGAAAAGGATAAGGTCGTAAACCTGACCGAGCAGGGAATCAAAAAGGTGGAAAAATTCTTCCAGATTGACAATCTGGCCGACCCGGAAAACCTGGAGATTCAGCATAATGTGAATCTGGCGCTGCGGGCGCACAGCCTGATGCACAGAGATCAGGATTATGTGGTGAAAGAAGACCAGGTATTGATCGTGGATGAATTTACCGGACGTATTATGCCGGGAAGAAGGTATTCGGATGGGCTTCATCAGGCGATTGAAGCGAAGGAGCATGTAAAGGTTAAAAGAGAGAGCAAGACGCTGGCGACCATCACGTTCCAGAATTTCTTTAACAAATACACCAAAAAGTCCGGTATGACCGGTACGGCACTCACGGAGGAAAAGGAGTTCCGTGATATTTATGGAATGGACGTTATTGAGATTCCGACCAACAAGCCGGTGCTTCGAAAAGACCTGGATGATGCGGTATATATGACAAAGAAAGAAAAGTTCAATGCCGTTGTGGAATCGATCAGAGAAGCCCATGAGAAGGGACAGCCGGTGCTGGTGGGTACGATTACCATTGAGACGTCTGAGCTTCTGAGCGGTATGCTGAAGCGGCAGGGGATTCCGCACAAGGTACTGAATGCGAAATTTCATGAGCTGGAGGCGGAGATTGTAGCGCAGGCCGGACAGCATGGCGCAGTCACGATCGCTACGAACATGGCGGGACGTGGTACGGATATTAAACTGGACGAGGAAGCGAAGGAAGCGGGCGGCCTGAAGATTATCGGTACAGAGCGCCATGAGTCGAGACGTATTGACAATCAGCTCCGTGGACGTTCCGGACGTCAGGGTGATCCGGGAGAATCCAGATTCTATATTTCCCTGGAGGATGACCTGATGCGTCTCTTTGGTTCCGAACGTCTGATGGGGATTTTCAAGTCTCTGGGTGTGGCGGAGAATGAGCAGATCGAGCACAAGATGCTGTCGAAAGCCATTGAAAACGCACAGAAGAAGATTGAGAGCAACAACTACGGAATTCGTAAGAATCTGTTAGAATACGACCAGGTAAACAACGAGCAGAGGGAGATTATCTATAAAGAGAGACGGCGGGTTCTGGATGGCGAGAGTATGCGGGATTCCATTTTGAAGATGATTGCCGATACGGTGGATAATACGGTAGATATGTGTATCTCCGATGATCAGAATACCGCAGACTGGAATATTCCGGAGCTGAACTCCCTTCTGGCGCCAATTATTCCGCTGAAGATTTCCGTGCAGGAAAACATGAAGAAAAACGAGCTGAAGCAGTCCTTAAAGGAACAGGCTGTGAAACTGTATGAGTCGAAGGAAGCAGAGTTTCCGGAGGCGGAGCAGATTCGTGAGCTGGAGCGCGTGATTCTTCTGAAGGTAATCGACAGAAAATGGATGGATCATATCGATGATATGGATCAGCTTCGTCAGGGAATCGGATTGCAGGCATACGGCCAGAGAGATCCTCTTGTCGAGTTTAAGATGAGCGGATATGAGATGTTTGACGCCATGTCTGTGGCGATTCAGGAAGATACCCTGCGCCTTCTGTATCGTGTAAAGATCGAGCAGAAGGTCGAGAGAGAGGAAGTAGCGAAGGTGACGGGTACGAATAAGGATGATTCCTTGCAGAACGCGCCGAAGAAACGCACAGAGCAGAAAATATACCCGAACGATCCCTGTCCATGCGGAAGCGGCAAGAAATATAAGCAGTGCTGCGGAAGAAAGAAATAAAAACTTGAAACAGGAGGCCGTTTTTTGAAAACGGCCTTTTTGTAAATAAATTTTAAATCAAAGAAAGAAGGTGAAGCTGTGGTTGAATTAGACCAGTTCAAGTACACGTTGAACACGTATGAAAAACCATTAGTGGAAGTGAGGGATTCACTTTGACCTGGCGAATAAAGAGAAACGTATCCAGGAATTAGAAAGAAAAATGGAAGAGCCGGACTTCTGGGATAAGCCGGAGGAATCCCAGGAGGCGATGAAGAACCTGAAGGATTTGAAGAATGATATTGAAACGTATCAGACTTTGAAGGAATTACATGAGGAGATCGAGACGCTGATCGAGATGGCGGATGAGGAAAATGACGCCTCCCTGATACCGGAAATCCAGGGGGAGCTGGAACGCTTTATCGATACGTATGAGAATATCCGGATTAAGACTCTGCTTTCCGGCGAGTATGATAAGGACAATGCCATCGTCACGCTCCATGCAGGAGCGGGAGGGACGGAGTCCTGCGACTGGGCCGGAATGCTCTACCGTATGTTCTGCCGCTGGGCGGATAAAAAAGGATACGCAGTAGAGGTACTGGATTATCTGGATGGCGATGAGGCCGGGATTAAGTCGGTAACCTTTCAGGTCAATGGCGAGAATGCCTATGGTTATCTGAAATCGGAGAAGGGCGTGCACCGCCTGGTGCGCATTTCTCCCTTTAATGCGGCAGGAAAGCGTCAGACCTCCTTTGTATCCTGTGATGTGATGCCGGACATAGAGGAAGACCTGGATATCGAAATCCGTGACGAGGATCTGCGCATTGACACGTACCGTTCCAGCGGAGCCGGAGGACAGCACATCAATAAGACTTCTTCCGCAATCCGCATTACGCATATCCCGACGAATATCGTGGTGCAGTGCCAGAATGAACGTTCTCAGTTTCAGAATAAGGATAAGGCGATGCAGATGCTGAAAGCAAAGCTGTACCTTTTAAAACAGCAGGAAAATGCGGAGAAAGTGTCCGGTATCCGGGGAGAAGTCAAAGAAATCGGCTGGGGGAACCAGATTCGTTCCTATGTTTTACAGCCGTATACGATGGTAAAGGATCACAGAACAGGTGCGGAGACGGGAAATGTGGACAGCGTTCTGGATGGAAGCATCGACCTGTTTATGAATGCTTACCTGAAATGGATTACATTGGGAGAAAGTTCCGGGGATACCGGAAACCTGGAGTAAAGAGAAAGGAGAAGAAGATGCAGGGAAAGATGAAAAACAGAGCGACGGCTCTGGCGCTTGCGGGAGTGATGGCGGTAAGCGGCGCGGCATCGGCGGTACTGCCGGCAGACGCTGCGAAGAGCAGTCTGGAGAAGTCAGCAGAAAAGCTCGTGAAGAAAGCGGTAAAAAAAGAAAAGAACCAGAAAAAGCAGTTGAAAAACCTGTTTCAGTATGTGGAGAAAAATTATGGCTATGCCCGTGTCATGGGATTTACGGCGAAAAAAGGATGGGAAAAAACCTATGCCGCAGAGATGATAAAGAAAAAGGAAGGAAGCTGTTATCATTATGCGGCGCTGTATGCTTTTCTGGCAAAGAAAGCGACAGACCTTCCAGTGAGAATCTGTATCGGAACGACCAATGGCTTTCAGAAATCCAGATGGCAGCCCCATGCGTGGTGTGAGATTCGGGTGGGAAAGGTCTGGTATGTGTTTGATGCAAATATGGATAAGTTTGCCGCCGGAAGTAAAGGGAAATATTTTATGAAGAGCGTTAAGAGTATGAAGAGCGCCTACAAAAAGAGTAAAACGGTAAATGTGAAGTTCTAAGGAAGAAAGGTGAAGAGTTATGAAGAAAATAAAGGTCTGCATTCTGGCGATGGCGTTCGTGTTCTGTTTCCAGACATCTGCGGGAATCGTTCCTGAAACCACGCAGGTTCAGGCGGCGTCAAAAAAGAAAAGCGGTCTGGTGAAGGAGAAAAAGAAATACTTCTATTACAAGAAAGGAAAAAAGGTCAAGAACAAGTGGGTCAATGTAAAAGCCAAAGGAAAGACACAGAGATACTACTTTGGAAAAAACGGCGCGGCCTGCACGGGAGTAAAAAAGATCAAGGGAAACATCTATTGTTTTAATGCCAAAGCGCAGATGCAGAAAAGCTGCTGGTATCAGAAAAAATATTATCTGGGAAAAGAAGGAAAAGCGTATACGGGTATCTGGGCGGTTGACGGAAAATTGTACGCATTTGGCGTGGATGGAAAGAAGGATACGGGAAAGACAGAGCTTTTGCAGAAATCCAGCGTACAGGGAACGGATGTGGCGGAATTAAAGAAACTGATCGGCGAACCGGATTCCGCAGACTATATGGCAAGCTGTATGACATGGGAAGGTCAGTCCGGGGATGACGGAATCCTGGCCTACCGGAACTTTACCGTGTATACGTTTCGCTATGGCGAAAAAGAAATCGTGTGGCACGTGACCGGGAATCGTGATTAAGCGATAGCGGAGGTCTGGCATGGTATTTAGTTCTCTTGTATTTTTATGTGTCTTTTTGCCCGTGGTATTTTTAGGACATTTGCTTCTGCCCGGAACCAGGGCGAAAAATGTTATGCTGCTGGCGGCGAGTCTGGTCTGCTACGCCTATGGCGAGCCAGTTTATGTGTTTGTCATGATGATTTCCGCATTCCTGAATTATCTGTGTGCGCTGGGGATGAGCCGTTTTCGGGGAAAAAGGAAAGCGCTGTTGATTTTGTCGGTGCTTATGAACCTGGCGTTTCTGGTGGTATTTAAGTATGCGGGATTTTTGACGGAGACTGTGAATGCTCTTGCGGGAACGGCGATTCCCGTACCGCAGATACGTCTGCCGATTGGCATTTCCTTTTTCACATTCCAGGCGATGTCTTACGTAATTGATGTGTACCGGGGAGTGAACCCTCCCCAGAAGAATTTTGGAAAGGTTCTGCTTTACATATCCTTTTTCCCACAGTTGATTGCAGGACCGATCGTAAAATATCATGATGTGGAGCTGGAGATCGAAAACCGGGAACAGACGGCAGAGGGGATTGCGAAGGGAATCCGGCGTTTTATCGCCGGACTTTCGAAAAAGGTGTTGATTGCCAATGTGATGGCGGTGGGCGCGGACGCTCTTTTTGGCATGGAGGCCGGAAGCGTCGGTATGGCGTCCGCATGGCTTGGAGCCTTGTCTTACCTGCTTCAAATCTATTTTGATTTCAGTGGCTACAGTGATATGGCGATCGGCCTGGGATGGATGTTCGGTTTTCACTTTAAAGAGAATTTTCATTATCCTTACAGTTCGTGCAACATCCGGGAGTTCTGGCGGAGATGGCATATTTCCCTCTCCAGTTGGTTTCAGGAGTATCTTTATATTCCACTGGGAGGAAACCGGAAAGGGAAAGTGCGCACCTGCATCAACAAGTTTTTTGTATTCTTGTGTACCGGCATATGGCATGGGGCGAACGTGACGTTCCTGTTCTGGGGCGTGTATCATGGATGTTTTCTGATGCTGGAGGAGTTCATGCCCTGGCTTCATGAGAAGGGCGGAAAAGTGAAGCAGGCGTTTCTGCATGTTTATACAATTCTGGTGGTGTGCATTGGCTTTGTATTTTTCCGCGCGGATACGATGAAGCAGGGAATTTTATGGGTGAAAAATATGTTTACGGGGCTTCCTGAGGGGAATTTTTCTCTCAGCCTTTGTCTACAGCAGCTTACGCCGCTGTACATCGTGACTTTTGCTGCGGCATGTCTGGCGTCCTTTCCGGTTTGTGAAACATGGAAAAGGTGGAAAGGCTACGAGACCTTTGCTTATGTGTGCAGTATGGCAGGACTGGTTCTGTGTATGCTGAATCTGGCAGGCGGCTCCTATAATCCTTTCATTTATTTCAGGTTTTAGGAGGACGGCGGAATGAAGAAAAAATATACGATTTATACAGCCCTCTTTTTCGCTGTCTGCCTGATTCCCCTTGCAGGTATGGCGGTTGGGGAGCGCGGGGATGTTTCGGAGAACCGGACGCGTGCCAAAGCGCCCGTATTAAGGGATGAGGAAGGGTGGAATCTGAATTTCCTTTCCGACGCAGGCAGTTGGTTTCAGGATCATTTTGGATTCCGGCAGGAGCTGGTAACGGCCAATGCTCTGATTCAGGGAAAAATCTTTGGCGTTTCGGCGGTGGACAGCGTGATACAGGGCACAGAAGGATGGCTTTATTATCGGGATTCGCTGGATGATTATCTGGGAATGGAGCCGATGAGCGAAAGAGCATTGTTTAATGTGGCGCATTCTCTGGCGATGATGCAGGAGGATACAAAGCGTCAGGGGGCGGATTTTCTGTTTACGATTGCGCCGAATAAGAACAGCCTGTACGGGGAGCATATGCCTTATTATGCAGGTTTGAAAGTGTCGGGGGAAAAGAACCTGAAACGCATCGAGCCGTGGCTTGAGCGGGAGGGCGTTCATTATGTGAATCTTTATCAGATGTTTTCGGAGCAGGAGGAGGTTCTGTATCATAAGCGGGATTCCCATTGGAACAATAAGGGGGCGGCGCTGGCTGCGGATGCGCTTTTGACGGAGCTTGGAAAGGAGCATCTGCCGTTTGCGGAAGCGCCAGGCGAGGTCAGAACGGATTTTACGGGAGATTTGGATGAGATGGCTTATCCGCTGGCATTGACCCCGGAGGAAGAGATTTATTATGACGATACCCATGTGTTTGCTTATGTGGGAGAGGTGGAGAGTAATTTTGACCCCAGAATTACTACGGTAAACCCTTCGGCGGAGGGGAGTCTGGTCATGTACCGGGATTCTTTTGGAAATACGCTGCTTCCATTTTTGGCGAATCAATATGCGAACGCTTACTTTTCCAGAGGGATTCCGTACCGGATGGAAGATCTTACGGAACATCAGGCAGATACGGTAATCGTGGAAAGGGCAGAACGGTTCCTGCAGGAAATGGCTGAAAATCCGCCGCAGATGGCGGCTTCGTTGATGCTTCCGGAGGGAGATGCCGTGGAGGATGCGGCGGAAGTGACGGCGCTCCAGGCGGAACAGCAGGGCGGTTATGTAAAGCTGAGCGGCGTCATTGATGAGGAGTTTCTGGAAGTGGATTCCCGCATCTGCATAGAGGTAAACGGAAACAGATATGAGGCATTTCCAGCGAGCCTTTCTGTAGAAGGAGAGCGCAGGGACAGCGGGTTTGTATTGTATTTGACGGAAAGATGGAGACAGGGAATGGAAAACGTAGCCATTCTTGTCCAAAAGGACGGGAAATGGCACAAAATTTACGCAGATATTTTGTAGGAGGAAAAAGAAAAATGAAAAGAAAATGGATGATGGCAGTCATGGCGCTGGCAGTCACAGGCTGCATGATAACGGCATGTGGAAATGGCGCGGGAAGCGAAACAGAGGCAAAGACAGAGATACAGACAGAGAGCGGGACAGAAGCAGAAACGGCGTCGGAAACAGAGACGGAAA
>CAJKKX010000039.1 GCA_905200565.1 uncultured Lachnospiraceae bacterium | reverse complement strand
AGTAGCCGTCAATAACTGGGACAGCCACAATACCTACACGGGCCTTACCACCATCCGTCAGGCAATCACCAACTCGATCAACGTAGTCACAGTAAAATGCCTGACAGACATCACGCCCCGCCTGGGATTCGATTATGCGGAGAAGCTCGGCATCTCCACCCTGTACAATGACACGGCTCTCGATGTGCGCCAGCCCCTGGCGCTGGGCGGCGTCACGGACGGCGTCGTGAACCTGGAGCTTACGGAGGCCTATGCCACGATTGCAAACAACGGCGTCTATCTGGAACCGAAGTTTTACACCCGCATTGAAGATCAGGACGGAAATGTCCTCATTGACAACACGCCTGAGGGAACCGAAGTTTTAAAGGACAGCACGTCCTTCCTTCTGACAAGCGCCATGCAGGACGTCGTCACCTCCGGTACAGGTACGGGTATTGATCTGGGAGAGATGCCCGTCGCCGGAAAGACGGGAACTACCTCGGACTATCGTGATATCTGGTTTTCCGGATATACGCCCTACTATACCTGCTCTGTCTGGGGTGGATATGATAATCACGACATGCTTCCGGACGGCGACATTTTCCACAGCTATCACAAGAAACTGTGGAACTCCATCATGACGAGAATCCATAAAAATCTTCCGGTAAAAGAATTCCAGAAACCGGATGACATCGAAACGGCTTCTGTCTGTAAAAAATCCGGCAAGCTGGCTGTCAAAGGACTCTGTGACTGCGATCCACGGGGTTCGCAGATATACACCGAATATTTTGCCAAAGGCACAGCGCCTACCGATTCCTGCGATGTACATGTAGCGGTCGACGTCTGTGAAGAATCTGCGAAAGAAAATAAATATCTCAAACCTTCCGCCACCTGTAAGACCCAAAAGAAAGTATTTATCAAACGGCCTGCCGGAAGCGAAGGAACCACGGATGATTCTCCTTATGCGCCTCCTGCGGAGACATGCAAAGGCCACACCATCATCGATAAAATCAAAGATTTGATCGACAATAAGAGCGATAAAAACATCCCGAACGCTTCCACAAAGGGCGGAAAGAAAAATCCTTCCTCGCCGGGACGCGCTGAGGAGGACGGAGATACGCCGCCAATCGCAAATTCTGGCTCAGATCCCAATGATAAAAATAATCCTGCGAATGCAGACTGACAGACAGGCCGGAGCACTTGAAAAAGTGGCTCCGGCCTGTTTTTTATTTCCGCGGGGTGTTTGACTTCACGACCGCCCGATAGCGGTCATAATCTTTTTTGTGAATCCGTATCTCATATTCATCCGCAAGTCCTGACGGCGTCCCCACACTTCCTGTCCTGCCTCTTAGGGTTCCCTTTCCTGCCCACTGACCCATACGGTTTTTTACCTTATATTTATATTTGATCTTCCTCTGATCCAGCTCATCCCGGATTCGGTTAAACTCTTTCTGGTCAAACCCCACATAAATACTTTTTGCATTAAAAAATGTAATCATTCCCATCCCTCCCTAAGGATAGTTTACACACTCCATGTCGAAATTACAAGTATAAAAGTCTGCCGAAGCGCAGGAAATTCCTGTGCTCTGGCAGACCCAACTGGGGAGCTTCGTTAATGTGTAACTGTCCAGTACCTTCACAGTTACGTTAATGTTTACTTTTCTTCTTATGAAGTATGATTGCCACAATGGCAAGAAGCGCCGCAAGCATGGTAACGACTGCCGGAATTACATTTGTATCATCTCCGGTATTTACCGCTGCGTAGACTCCCGGACTGCTCTGGGAAGCCCCTTGCGTTTCCGAAGCGCCTCCCGGACTGCCCGTGGATGGCGTCTGTGTTCCGGTACTTCCCGGATTTTCATTACTTCCCGTATTGGAAATGTCAGAATTCCCTCCGGAAGAGGAGCCGCTTCCCAGGCCGATTCCCGTGATCACGGTACTTCCCGCCACGCTGAACGGGCTGAAGGAACCTGTCTCAAAGCTCATCATATTTCCATTGATCACTGGCCGGATCGTCTCTACGGAACCATCTGATTTATAGTGGAAAACGGTAAACTCACCGTCAATTTCGACATCCGGCACAGGCATGGTGACTGTCACCGTCTCGCCCTCCGGCAAAGTATATACGGAATCTGTATAAAGATTCCAGAGCTTTAACTCATAGGGAAGCAAAATCTCCAGTCCATTCTCCCGCTTTCCTCCCACGTCAGTAAGCTTTACCTGAAACTGTACATACCAGGGAAGATTCCCGTAAACGCTCACGCCGAGCTGTGTATGATTGTAGGCTGCCGCCATCTCCTTTGCCGACTCCAGCAGTTTACGGACTTTCACAGGAATCGCCTCTTTCTCAGACTCTGTCAGGCCGTCATACGCCTGCGATACCGCCAGAAGTTTCTTTACGTCCTTCCTCGAATGGATATCCAGCGCAATAATCGCCTCTTTCACAGTTTCTACCGCTTTCTCCCGGATCGGTATAGATGCTTCCTCAGAAGCGCCTGCTGTCTCTGTCTGCTTCTTTTCCGTTTCAGACTCCTTTTCTGTCACGTCCTGCTTCTTTTCCGTTTCAGACTCCTTTTCCGTCACGTCCTGCTTTTTCTCCGCTTCAGGCTCCTTTTCCGTCACGTCCTGCTTTTTCTCCGTTTCAGGCTCCTTTTCCGTCACGTCCTGCTTTTTCTCCGTTTCAGACTCCTTTTCCGTCACGTCCTGCTCTGTCTCGTCCGGTTCTTTTTCCGACTCTTTCTCTGTATCTTCTTCTGTATCCCCTTCCGTCGCATCCTGTGTGTCTTTTGTCTCTGTCTCATCCCCGGATGTCTGATCTCCGTCAGAAGCCGTTCCCGCTACCAGTTCATCATTCAGCCAGGTAGCCGCACCTCCGGCGGTATAGACGCATCCAACGCCCTCTCCGTCCCTGACTTGCAGGGAAACACTATCATTCATCTTCAGCACACCGCCATTTGAGATCAAGGTGCTGCTGTTTCCAATTATTACAACATTATTAAGAGTCAGTGTTCCTCCCTCTTCGATTTCAAACACCGGACCTTCCAGACCGTCTGCCGCCTGTAAGGTAATCCCGTCATTCAGAAGATACGTTCTCTCCCCTGTGATATGAATCGTATCTGTCACCAGAATCGTGCCTCCCTCAGGAAGCAGCTCCTGCGCCGCATAAATAGAATTCAGCGGGGAATCCTCCGTCATTCCTCCATTCTCCCCGGAACCATTCATGCTCACATAAACGACACGGTTCCCTTCTGCCCTGACCGGAACACTTCCCATTACCAGAACGCCAGCCAAAGCCCACGCCAAAATTCTGCGCCTTTGTCTCATGTCTTTTTCCTCCTTAAATCTTATACAACCCTCTTATCCGGCTATTTGGAAATACAGCACGTTCTCATGCCTGCAATTCTAAAGCATACGGAGCTGTTCAGTACCTTCACAGTTCCGATGCAAAAATCCATAAAAATCGTCTTCGACGATGGGATTTTTGCACTCTTGAATCATGTTTTCTCTGCGATACTAATTATAACATATTTTCGCAATATTTTACAAGTATTTATTACGAATATGTTAAGATTTTTTTGCATCATTTCTCATATCTTGCAATCATAAAGGAAATACGATATATTCTTCCATATACGAATTGAGGAGATGATATTTTTTGGACACTTCGATTGCGCTGCAATTTGGCATACTGATTCTTCTTCTGCTGCTTTCCGCTTTCTTTTCCTCCGCAGAAACTGCTCTGACGACTGCCAACAGGATAAAGATGAAAGCGCTTGCGGATGAGGGAGACAAACGGGCCAGAACCGTCCTTACGGTTACAGAGGATTCCGGCAAAATGCTGAGCGCCATTCTAATTGGAAATAACGTTGTAAACCTTTCTGCTGCGTCCCTGACGACTACCATTGCCCTGAATCTCTGGGGCAATGCGGCCATCGCCATTGCCAGCGGAGTACTTACTGTTCTGGTGCTGATTTTCGGTGAAATTACCCCGAAAACACTCGCCACCATCCATTCGGATAACATGGCGCGCGCCTATGCCGGAGTGGTTCTCTTCCTTATGAAACTTCTGACCCCGGTCATTTTCATCATCAATAACCTGGCGCATGTCGTTCTGCTTCTTCTGCGGGTAGATCCTTCCGCAAAAGGTCCCGCCATGACGGAAGGCGAACTCCGGACGATCGTGGACGTCAGCCACGAGGACGGCGTCATCGAAAGTGAAGAACGCCAGATGATTTACAACGTGTTTGACTTCGGGGACTCCCAGGCAAAGGATATTATGGTTCCCCGCGTAGATATGGTATTTCTGGACGTGGAAAGCTCTTACGAAGAAATTCTCGATGTTTTCCGCCGTGAGAAATTCACCCGGCTTCCCGTATATGAGGAAAGTACCGACAATGTCATCGGCGTCCTGAACATCAAAGATCTGCTGGTACGTGATTCCTCAAAAAAATTTGACCTGCGCAGCCTTTTACGGGAACCCTATTTCACCCATGAATACAAGAACACTTCCGAACTGATGATGGAGATGCGCAAAAACTCGATCAATTTTACCATCGTTCTGGATGAATACGGCGCTACGATAGGACTGGTCACGATGGAAGACCTTCTGGAGGAGATTGTCGGCGAAATCCGTGATGAGTATGATAAGGACGAGGAAGAGCTGATCCGTCAGGTCGGCGAACGGGAATATGTCGTCGAAGGTTCTCTCAAGCTGGATGATTTGAACAATGCGCTTGGGCTGTCCCTGGATTCCGAGGATTATGATTCTGTCGGCGGCTACGTCATCGAACGCCTCGACCATCTGCCCCATGCCAGCGAGTCCGTCATAGATGACCATCACATCCGCATGGTGGTAGATTCCGTAGATAAGAACCGCATCGACAAAGTACACCTCTATCTTCCGGAGGAAGAAATCGACAAAACAGAAAAGGAAGAAGAATCTTCAAAAGAATAAAGAAGCGCTTCGCCTGCACAAGCCTGTGGACGAAGCGCTTTTTTATCCCTCGATCTCAATCTTATCTCCCGCCATCCGCAAAATATCCCGAATCTCCTCCACCGGCATTTCCAGATAAGCTGACAGCTCCCCTATGGAAACTTTATGCTCCAGCTCCTGTTCCAGGTTTTTCACAGATTCGTTGAGATGGTTCACCCGTTCTGCGATCTTTTCATCCAGATCTCGGAAATCCTGCTGCTCTGTGAGGGCTTCCTCCATCGCTTTTCGAACCGCGTCATACACATACGTCCGGTACTCCTCCAGCCCTTCCATGATTTCCAGGTCATGGATGGCCAGCATCAGCGCCACGTTCCCCTCCTGAATCAAGTCATTTTGGGATACACCGCCGTAGGAATAGGTATGAGCCACATCGCAGACCATGCGCAGATAAATTTCCACCAGCCTGTTTTTCGATGCGTCATCCCCCGCAGCCGCCATCAGAAAAAGCTTTTCCTCCTCTTCCTCCGTGACCGTGGGGATGCTGTTCAAATCCTCCAGATACATCTGCATATACGCATCCTCTGTCATGCCGCCCGCTTCCTGCTCCTGGGAAACGCCCTTTTCCGGCTTCGCTTCATATCCCTCAACCTCGATTTTCTGTTCGGCCAGATACGCATAAACCAGAGAAAGCTGTTCCTCATTCAGCCCCGCATCTGAAAAGAAATCCCGAATCTCCTCCACGGTCAGCCGGTTTCCTTTTGTATCGGCAAGCGCTTTTATCTCGCTCAGCATTTCCCTGAAAATAATTCTTTCCTGCATGTCGGTTCCTTTCTTTCTATTTCTGATTTAAAATCTCAATGGCTTTCTGGAGCTGATTATCCTCCGCCTTCTCGATCGTCACTTTCTGTTTCAAAGATTCCTCCAGCTCAACCTCTACATCCGGCTCAATGCCCTTCTCATGGATATCATTTCCTTTGGGCGTGAAGTATTTCGACACGGTAAGCTTTACCGCCGTTCCATCATTCAGAGTAATGATCCGCTGTACGATGCCTTTTCCGAAAGTCTTTGTGCCGACCAGCGTACCGATTCCGTAATCCTTCACCGCTCCTGCAAAAATCTCCGACGCGCTGGCGCTGTTTCCATTTACCAGAACGGCCAGCGGCTTCTGAAACTCATTCCCGCCCTTTGACTTATACTCCGTCCGGTTTCCATCCTTATCCTCCGTATAGACGATCAGACCTTCCGGAAGTATCTGCTCCAGCATATTGCAGACGGTACTTAAAACTCCGCCCGGATTGTTCCGCAGGTCAATAATCAGCTTTTCCATTCCCTGATTCTCCAGACTCTGCAAAGCTTCGGCGAACTGCGTTTCTGTAATCGTGTCAAACTCCGTAATCTCAATATAACCGATCTTCCCTTCCAGCATTTCAGAATTTACCGTAGGCACCTCGATGGCTGCGCGCCCCACGTCAAAAGAAAGATAGTCGTCCTCTCCCTCGCGGACGACCTCTATCTTCACGGTATCGCCCGGTTCCGTCTTAATCATAGACACTACTTCCGTCAGATCGGTTCCTGTAACCGCCGTATCATTGATGGAATAAATCACATCCCCAGGCAAAAGCCCCGCCTCCGCCGAAGGTGTCCCTTCATAACACCGCACGATCGTCACCAGTCCCGTCGTACGGTCCTGCGTGAGCACGGCGCCGATTCCCTTATAAGAACCACTGGTGGCCTCGGTCGTTTTCTGAAGCTCCTCTTTGGTATAATACGCCGCATAGGTATCGCCAAGTCCCGCAATCAGTCCTTTGTACATCCAGCTTTCTACTTCGTTCTGGTCGATCTCATCCAGATAATACTGATTGATCACATCCTCAATATTATTCAGCTTCCTCTCTACCTTCTCCTGATCCAGATGAAGCGTGTCAGTGTTCTCCGTCTCATGCAGCGTCTCCGAGGCTTTTTGTTCCCTCTTAATCATTTCTCCCTTCACAAAAAGAAGAACCCCCGCCAGAATGAGCATCGCACACAGTCCGCTCAGGAATCCTTTCATAAATCTGTTGTCTTTTTCCATGACGTTAACTCCTTTATGACTTATTTCTTTCCTGCCGCAAAAAGCACATGGCATATGGCAATCCGCAGGTATCTTTACAAGTATATATGTATTAAGAGGGGTATAGACCCCTCTTAATAATCCAGGTTCTCCATATATTTCATATACTTCACGACCATCAGGGCAATCTTAAAGGTAATGGCGTCCTCAAACACCCGCAGGTCAAGCCCTGTACTCTTCTGAAGCTTATCCAGACGGTACACCAGCGTATTCCTGTGAATGTAGAGCTGCCTGGAAGTCTCCGATACATTGAGACTGTTTTCAAAAAATTTATTGATCGTCGTCAAGGTTTCTTCATCAAAATCATCCGGTGATTTTCCTTCAAATATCTCACGGATAAACATCCGGCACAGTGGAAGGGGAAGCTGATAGATCAGACGTCCGATTCCCTGCGAACTGTATGCGATCACCTTTCTCTCGCCAAAGAAAATCTTTCCTACATCCAGCGCCATTCTCGCTTCTTTATAAGAACGGGAGACCTCTTTGATCTCTTCCACGATCGTGCCATAAGCAATATGGGAATTTTCTGTTTTTTCCTGCGGCAGGCAGTCCAGAATTTTCTGTGCGACCTTATCCATTTCCGGATATCCTTCATTCTCCTGCAATTCCTTAACGACAATAATACTCTTTTCATCCACCGCCGTTACAAAGTCCCTGGATTTATTTCCCAGAATCGTACGCACCGTCTCAAGAGACGTGCTGTCCTTCCCCTGATCGACCTCCATAAGAAAGACGACTCTGCGAACCTCTGTATCAATATGAAGCTTTTTCGCCCTGTTGTAAATATCTACTAAAAGAAGATTATCCAAAAGCAAGTTCTTAATAAAATTATCTCTGTCAAACCTCTCCTTATACGCCACCAGAAGATTCTGTATCTGGAACGCCGCCAATTTTCCTACCATATATACATCATCGCTGCTTCCCTTTGCCAGCAGCACGTACTCTAGCTGAGTTTCATCAAAAATCTTAAAGAACTGATGCCCCTGCACCGCCTGACTGTCCGCCGGGGAATCGGCAAAGGCTTTGACCGATGCTTTTATCTCATCCATTTCCGGGCATGTTGTCGCCAAAACATTCCCTTCCTGATCAACGACGCTTAAATCAATTCTGGAAATAACCTTTATGCCTTCGACTGTTGCCTGCAAAATTTGATTTGCTATCATGACATTCCCTCTCTTTCATATGTTATTTTACACCCAATACCTTCTTTTTCACATTAGGAAGCCATCTGGCAGCTTTTGACCTCAACTTCATTTTAATATAAAAGCACAAAAAAAGAAAGGAAAAATTGAATAAAATGTGATTTTGAACAAAATTTAAGGACTATCTGATTTCATTTTTCAGATAGTCCTCTTAATGAATTTCCTGAAGCTTCACTTAATAACCTCTCTTTCTGCGATCTGCTTTTTTCCGGCTATGGACTTTTACTTCTCATTGGAATCTCCTCCTTCAGCCTTTTCAACTCTCCCTATTCAGTTTTTCTATGTAAACTCTTGTAAGAGATTGTTTTTGAATGATTTTTCCTATGCCATTGGACCGTCCTCCATTTTCTAAGAATCGAAATGCTTTCACTTTCATCGGCTTCATCTGCCAGGAATAAATTTCCTAAATTTGTGTTATGCTTCTCTTCTTTTGTTTTGTTGAGTTTATTATATTCCAAAAGAAGCACTTTGTCAAGCATATTTTTGAAAATATTTTAGATTTTCTTTTTTATTATTTTACTTATTTTCTGTTTATTTCGAAATATTCAGTTAATTATTCCTGGCAACTTCCTCATTCCTTTTTCTATTGTCTATGGTTTGCATGTCTTGCATGGCTCATATCCCTGATCGATCAGCTCTTTCCGTTTTCCCCGGTAGATTTCGCGGTTGTCCTCCTGTATTTTCTCCACACTGGAACAGGAAGGCAGATGAAACTTTCTGGTATTGGTATTCAGAATATACTCTGTCTTTTCCTGCGCTTCTTTCCCTCCTCCATCTGTTGTTTCCTCTTCGGCCGCATAGCTGTCGCCTGTGGCATAGTCGATCACCACGCCCGGTTGGTAATTGTACGCATAGATATGAAAGCAGATTCCCTCTCCGTCATCCTCTACGGATTTCGCCTCCATCTGTACGCCGCTCGCCACCAGATGATCTCCTTCAAAAATCGGTGTGACCCGGTAAAGCACATGGTTATCTGTCTCCTTAATGTAATCCGCCACCATATTTTCAAATGGAAGCATCCCCTCCACATTCATATAGCGCGTCCCGGTAATCAGATTTCGTTCGTTTGCATTCTCAGCCGTGAGCTGATACCCAATCAAATGGCAGCGGTTGTACAGGCTCTTTCCATCCACCCAGTCGTATTGAACGGAATGCCATCCGGAAGGCTTCACCTGACTGATGGAGCCGCGTTTTTCCGTAGGCATCAAATCCGGCCCAATATTGGCAATGGCCGCGCCGCACCTTCCCAGCTCATCCAGCTCGCTATAATACTCATAGGATTCCTCCGCATAGTCCTCTTCGGAAAATTCCGGTTCATTATCGTTAAGCACCACATAAGGCTCTCCGGAAAATTCCGGAATGTCTGCCAGAGAAAAACTTTTCGTCGCCTGCTCTGGCGCCTGTCTGTCTGCTTGTACCGCAATCCCCGCATCCTTTGCCCCGCATCCCGTAACGAGAACGAGCGACAGCAAAAGGGCAGTTATCATTCTAAAAGAATCTTTTTTCATTTCTCATATACCTCTCTTGTAATTTTTTCATGGGAATATCCTGCGAACTCCTCTTCCCCAGTCTTTTTCCATCGTTCCAGACAGATATCCAGGTAAAAGTCCGCCGGATAATGGCGGTTCCATCGAAATATGACGATTTTCTCCAGACGGTTCTCCCAAGCTCCAAGACCCTGGTTCTCGACAAAACAATATTCCCCTTCCTCCGCCTCTTCCAGAAAGCGCTCATCGACCGTGAGATTTCCTGCCGCGCATTTTGCAAACAGCGGCTGCGAAAAAGGATGTATCCACAGGCGGCTCCCTTCCGCCAGCTCTAAAATCTTTTCTGTAACCTTTCTGTCTCTGGACTGCCTTCTTTCATGAAACAGCATCCCTTCCCTGTCGTCCAGGCATAAAACTGCAATCATAATTTTCTCCTCATTCTGTCTCGTTCCATTCGTTTTCTCTTTCTATCGTATCCCTGCCATTTAAGAAGTTGCCACGACCTCCATCCCGAAAGTTTCCCAGTCAATGCTTTTCCGGATACCCTCCAGAATCTGCTCCTCATCATCCGCCAATATCACTTTGTATTTCATATCGTTTTATCCCCTCTTCTGCCCTCGCAGTCTTATTTTGTAACCGCAAAATAATGATGCGGTCAGATATAAAATTACCCCAACCCTTTGCGAG
>CAJKKX010000038.1 GCA_905200565.1 uncultured Lachnospiraceae bacterium | reverse complement strand
GGAGACTGGTCCCCGCGCATATCGATAGCGGCCACCATTCCCAGAAAGCCTCCAAACAGGCAGGTCATTCCGACCAGCGCAAAAAAGTATGCTATATTATCATCCGTCGTCTCCCCAAGCATGTTCACAGACTGCGTCATTTCCCGGTAATCCGTCATTGCCGCAATCGCCGCCGGAAGCTTCAGCGGATTATTTTTCCCGATATCTGTCAGCATCTGCTCATTTTCCAGATACCCCTCCAGCAGCGCCTCCAGAATGCTCTCATTCATATTGGAAGCGGAGACCGTCAGCTCCGGCTCCTTTCTGCTGTAAAAAATTCCCTTCACCACGCCGTTTTTCAGCGCTTCCTCCGCCTGCGCGCTCTCCATTTGCGTGAGAACAAGCATGTCGCCGTCCAGCGCGTCAAGAAATGTCTCAAACGCAGTATTATTTTCTGAGACAAGCGCTACCGGAATTTTCTGCATCTGCTCAACATCAATTCCGCTGCCAAATGTCACATAAAAAAATGTTGCCATAATTAGTGGAAACAGGATCGACCAGAAAATTTCCTCTTTGCTGCGGATATTCCGTTTCAGACTGCTGATATATAATCGTCCCATATCCATCCTCCTAGTCCCTCAGTTCCTTTCCGGTAATTTCCAGAAATACGTCGTTCAAAGTCGGCATTTCCGAAAGCACTCTGCCAAACGCCACCTCCTGCTCCTGCAGATAATTAAGAAGTCTCACAAGATTATGCTTTGCGCTGGTGCATTTCACTTTTAATGTGCGCTCCTCATTATAATCTGTTGCAAACACATGCGGCAGCTCTGCAATCTCTTTAAGCTGCGCCTCCGTCAGCACAATCCCTTCTATTATGATCGTTTCTCCCGTCTTAATCATGCGCTTCAGTTCCTCGGACGTCCCCGCCGCGATGCTGCGCCCGTGATCCATAATCATGATCCTGCTGCAGATCTGCTCCACCTCTTCCATATAATGAGAGGTGTAGATAATCGTCGCGCCCTTCTTGTTCAGCTCCAGGATCCCTTCCAGGATTCTGTTGCGGCTCTGCGGATCTACCGCCACCGTCGGCTCATCCATGATGATAAGACGCGGCTGGTGCGCGATCCCACAGGCAATGTTCAACCTGCGCAGCAGACCGCCGGAGAGCTTTCTCGGAAACATTTTCCGATAATCCTCCAGACCGACAAACGCGATTGCCTCTTCCGTCAGGCGCTTCCGCTCCATCTTATCCTTCACATACAGCCCGCAGAAATAGTCAATATTTTCCCAGACCGTCATCTGTTCAAACACAGCAACATTCTGCGGGACCACCCCGATCTGCCGTTTGAGATCGTAACTGTCCGGATGCATCTCTTCTCCAAACACGGTGACAGTCCCCTTGTCATATTTCAGCAGCGCCAGCAGGCAGTTGATCGCCGTCGTCTTGCCGGAGCCATTCGGTCCCAGCAGACCAAACACTTCGCCCTCGCGGATATCCAGGTTAAAATGATCCAGCGCCACCAGATCCCCATATCGTTTTACCAGATTTTCAATGTGTATCATATTTGCCTCCCTTGCTGCGTCCCCTGTTCTTTGCTTAAAGATGCTATGCATCTCCTCAATGGACTGACAGCCCAAAATACCTTTTACATCTCTGATTATACCCTTATCCCTGGCACCGCAAAAGTGTCTTGCGTCAGCAATCCGCATGACATTTGTCATAAATTCTGTCGTAAATTCAAAAAGCCTGATTCTTTTTGCATAGAATCAGACTTTTTCTGTGCTCTCGATTTTGCAGGCTTTTCCTGCAGCATTAACGCCATTGGCGTTATTCTTTCTGGCTGTATTCCTGTTCCAGTTCTTCTGCCAGGTACGCATCGCTCATACAGTGCATATCCGATACCCCGTCCCGGATTAGCTGATAGACTTCGGAATGGTAAAAAAAGTCCAGTACAGCATCCAACGAGATCCCTTGCTGTTTTGCAAAATACTCGATCACACGACTATATTTTTTTTGAAGCAAAATCGGGTTTGCATTCATACCTGTTCACTCCCTTCAAAACGCAGAAGCCCCGACGTTTAAACTTGCCGCACCACTTCACCGCCTGCTCATACAGCGGCGTGACATAGAATCCACGACCAAAATCCACATTGGGTCGGGAATGAATCAAGTCCGGTTCCCCGATTTGCAGATAGGAACCATGATAGAGGATCATACTTCCACACCCCTTTCTTTCATCACAGCAAGGATGTCGTCTACGATATATTCCCGGCTCTGAGTGTGCAGCACTTCATACTCCGGCACGATGTAGCCGTTCAGAATATCACTTTTTTCAGTAAATGCCTGATAGACACGCTTTGCACCTACACCAAGTTTTGCGGCCACATTTTCAATGCAGAACACAGCAAATTCAAGCTCTCTGAAATTTTTAATTTTCTTGTCCGGCATCATAAGCAGTCCCTCCTTTATTCCCGCGAGCAACAAGCCATGCGGACATGCCTGCGACGCCCTGCAAGGGCTGGTCCTTTAGGGCATGTCCATTTGGCGGCGCTGTGTGCCGGCAGCACACGTTTTGCACCGACCGAAGCGAAACGTATCTTTATCAATCAGCCTATCACAGAAATACACTTTTAACAATCAAAAAGGATCAAATAAGATGTTAAGAAATACTGCCAAAAGAAGTAAAGGAAGCCGGCAAAAGGCAGCAGCGCATTCGTCTGCCGCCCCTGTAAGTATATGTCCGCGTAAGCCCCCGTTACATGCTCATACCTGCACCGCAAAGTTCCGTCCGCTCACGTCTTACTGCCGAAATGCGCTGCTGATATTTTTAAGCGTAATATTTTCGCAATATTTCATAGAAATTTCCTGCTCTTTTCCATCCTCCCGGCATCCAAGCCGGATATTTTCAAAAACAATATTTCTCAGCTGATGTCCTTTCTGACCAAATCCGCAGAGCTCCAGCGCTTTACAGAAAACTTTTTCCTTCTGGTCTTTCAGATACTGCCCGGTCACATACACATTTTGAAATCTGCAATCCTCGAAGACCGGCGGCTCCGGCGCGCCTTCCCCGTCGTCATTGTAATCTACGCTGTGGAAAAGAAGCCGGGCGGCGGCGCAGTCTCTGACCGTTACGTTCCGCACATAGCCGCCCCGCTTTGCGGTTGCCTTTATTTCAATACCGCAGCGGGACTGCGTCATATCACAATCCCAGATGGAAACATTCTCCACACCGCCGGATATTTCACTTCCTATGGTGATGCCGTGGCCACAGACGCAGCGGCAGTCAAAAATGCGGATATTTCTGCACGGTCTGCCGATTCTGTTTCCCTCCGGGTTTTTCCCGGATTTGATGGAAACCGCATCATCTCCGGTATGAAACACACAGGCAAATATCGTGCAGTTTGTGGAAGAATCCGGATCCCACCCGTCGCCGTTCCACACATCCTGCGAGAAAAACGTACAGTGATCCGTCACAATATGGTCTGAATATACCATATGCACATTCCAGCTGGCGCCGTCCTTAAGCGTCAGCCCCGAAACAACTATATTGCGGCAGTTGCTGATATTGATCAGCCTTGAACGCAGGCGTCCGGGGATGGTTTCCGGCTTCTCGTATTCCCGGATTTTATCGCCCAGCGCCAGAAGCTGCTCTTTCATTTTGTCCGTTTCAAAAGCAATCATCCGCTCCGCCAGTTTTTTCCCGCCGCCCGCTATCGTACCGTGTCCGCGAATTGTCACATTGCAGCAGTTATAGCCCCCGGTGCTGTCCATTTCGCCCAGATTCAGCAGGCTGCTGTAGCACATCCTTTCAATACCTTCAAATCTGCTCGGAATATACGGAAGATAATCCTCCCTGTCTGCTGTCCCCTGCAGAACCGCCCCTTCTTCCAGATAAACCTCCATATTGCTGTGCAGCCGCAAAGCTCCTGTCAGAAAGATGCCTGCCGGGATATATACAAGCGAATCTTCATCGCATTCATCTATTGCCCGCTGGATAGCCTGCGTATTTACTGTCCTGCCATCCCCTGCCGCCCGGTACGGAGCCGCTGTAATATCCAGTCTCCGTTTTTTTCTTTTCGTTTTTACAGCAAGTCTTTCGCAGGCTATACAGGTATCGTTTTCCATCCAGTATATCGCAATTTCGTAATCCCGTTCCGGCTCCAGTCCGTCAAATGTATAATGTGTCTTATCCGTTTCCCCGGCTTTTTTTCCATTAACAGAAAGAATATATCTGTGCCCCGTCAAAAAACGCTCCGGCTTTTCCCAGTAAACGGTGAGCGCTGTATCTGTTTCTATTGTCTCTGTTTTCCATTCTGTCTGTTTACCTGATTCGCCCTCAAATCTGTCCATATTGCATCTCTTTTCCTTTTACATTGCTTTTCTCTTTATGTCTCTTTTCCCGTTTTTTGTTCGGATTCCCGGAACTCTCTTGGAGTTACTCCCGTATACTTTTTAAACACTCTGGAAAAATAATTCGAATTGGAATATCCGGTATGTATCGCCACGTCCGTCACCGTCCATTCTTTGTTTTTCAGCAGGTTTTTCGCCTTTTCCATACGCACGCCCTCTACATAGGCGGTCAGATTAATCCCCGTTCTTTCTTTAAAAAGCGTAGATAAATAACTCACGCCCAGACCATACTTCTGAGCAATCTCCGTGGCATTCAACGGTTCCCCGTAATTTTTTTCTATATATTCCCGGATACGGGTAATTACATCGGCGGAATCCTTTTTCTGTACCGCTTCGAACAAATTGTAAACCAGATTTTTCAGACTTGTTTTCAGCTCCTCCTCTGTACGGTAAGCCAGCAGGTAATCCCTGCTTTTGAAATCATGAAACAGGATATTAAAATCAATATCTCCGCCCGCATTTCCGGGGACATGGCTCAGAAAAACAAGAATCTCATTGATTTCCTCTTCTATCAGCGCTACCGGGCTGGTTTCCTGTATCAGCAAATCGATGCACTCCAGAATCGTCGCCTTTGCAAGGCTGAATTCCTCTTTTCGGATCTGTCTGTAGACCTGTTCCAGCTCCTCCCGGATTCTGTTTTTCCGTTCTGTATATTCTTTGTTTTCGCACAGCGAACGAGTAATCATTCTGCTTTCCTGAGAAAACATCTTTCTTTTCAGGAAGCAGATGCTCTGCGCCACCGCTTCCTGAAACCTCCTGTATGCAAAAACCTCCGACACAGCCGCCCTCATTTCCGGCTCCTCCATTGTATCCAAAACGACCCGTGCGCATTGTCTGCCGATTTCCCGGTCTTCCTCCACAGCGTTAATCAGAAACACGTAACAGGTACTGCGGGAACAGTTTCTCAGAAAATAAACGCAGCAGTTCTGATGTAAAAGCAGACTGCTTTGCAGCTCAACCGCTATTTTTTCCCCGACGTCCTCTTTTGCAGAGTAAAACCCAATCGCCATCACATACGGATACTGGAAAATCATATTCTGGTCCGCCTCGTCCACCCGAATACTCCGGTTCATGCCGGACAGCTTCTTTTCGTGAATCCTGTGAAGTATTTTCCGGAGCAGCTCCTCCAGTTCTTTTTTATTAACAGGCTTCAGCAGGTATGCCTCTACTCCCAGGGAAATGGCTGTCTTCGCGTAAGAAAAATCGCTGTATGCGCTCATAATCACATAGTCGGTGCCGGGATGCTTCTTTTTTGCCTCCGTAATAAAGGCAAGGCCGTCCATTCTAGGCATACGGATATCCACCAGCACAATCTGCGGGCGGAAGCTGTCCATCAGCGCCAGAGCTTCTTCACCATTCCCCGCCTCTTCAATTTCCATAATTCCGAAGGCTTCCCAGTCTATCCTGTTCCGGATACTCTTCCGGATAAATTTTTCATCATCAATAATCAGAACTCTATACATGCGTCTCTCCCCTTTTCTCCGCTTCATTTTTCACATCTGCGCTGCCCAGACAGGAAAAAGGAATTTTCATTGCGATGCAGGTGCCCTTTCCTTCTTTACTGAAAATCTCGAAAGAATAGCCGGAACCGTAAAAAAGCTTCGACCTGAGATGCACATTTAAGATTCCCAGGCTCTTATACTGTTCGATATATTCCAGCGGATGTTCTCCTGTCACTTCCAGGCGTTCATTCAGCTCTTTCAGCTTTTCCGCCGGAATTCCGGTTCCATTGTCATATATCATGATGGAAACCTGCTCTCCCTCTTTTTTTATCCAGATTCTCAGCATACCATTGGCATCTGTATCACCAAGTCCGTGGGACACCGCATTTTCCAGAAGAGGCTGCAAAGTAAACTTCAGAATCCGGCATCCCAGGCATTTTTCATCAATATCGTAAAAAACCTCAAAGCGGTCCTCAAACCGTATTTTTATCACGGTCACGTAATTTTTTATCTGTTCCAGTTCTTCGGCAATCGTAGTGACATTTTCAAATCTGGTATTGTAGCGCAGCATACCGCTTAAACATGTACATACCTCAATTACCTCGTCGTCCATGCCCTCACTTGCCAGTCCCATGATTGTTTCCATGATGTTGAAAATAAAATGCGGGTTAATCTGCTGCTGAAGCGCCTTGATTTCCGCCTCTTTTACAAGAAGCTGTTCCGATTCCACCCGGCTGACAAGCTCGTCGATTCGCCGCATCATGTCATTGAATTCCTGAATCAGAATGCTGATCTCATCCTGGGTATCCGCCTGTACCCTGGTGGTCAGATCTCCTGTTTTTACCTTTTCCATACCCTCCGCCAGCCGGGTAAAATTTACCGTTATAATGGAAAACATTTTTCCGGAAATCAGAAGCGTAATCCCCACCATAAATAAAACCAGCAGAACAAGAAGCGGAATAATCTGATTCTGCTCCTTCAGAATCTCTGCTTTGGAGCTGGCGAGACAGAGATGCCAGCCTGTATTTGCAGACGTTCCGTAAGTAATAATATAATCCTCTGTTTCGTAAGTACCCTCCCCGTTTTTTCCCATCAGCTCAGGCGGAACCCGCACTTCCATCTTATCGTAGAAAAGCACATTATCCTCGTTGTCCAGAATGGTCGCCCCGGCAATTTTATTAAAGCTGTGCAGAAATCTCTCTTTCAGGTAGTCCATATTCATGTCAATTTTCAGATATCCCACTACCCTGGAGGTATAAAGGTCCTCAATTTTATAAACGCAGGACTGGACGGAACCTGCCCCGCCCGTCTCCTCCTCGTTTGCCATCAATACCTTTTTGTCTCTGGTCCAGATAATTTCCTGATACCAGTCCGTATAGCGGTAATCGGGAATCCGGATTGCCCCATCCTCATCCTGTATGGAATACACACTGTTCCAGTCCTCTGTCCGGTAAAAGCTCATTTCCAGATCCGGGTTCAGATAATAATACTGGCTCTCAATTCCCCGAATCAGCGCCATATCGGCTATGGTATCCTCCTTATTTCTCATAAAGTGAATAATATCCTCGTTATAAATAATAGTATCCGCTATATTATCCACATTTTCAAAATACTGCTGCATCGTAACCAGCGTGGATTCCATCAGGCTCTGCCGCAGGTTTTCCGCCTGTTTCATTGCGTTTTCACGCATAATCCAGTACAGAAACATCGCCACGATCAGATTGGACCCTATAATAATCAAAATCAGATACTTCAGAAATCTTCGTGTGATGGTCTGCTTTTGTTTTATCATCGTTTTCATAACTCAGCTCTGCTCCGCTCTCAGTGACTTCATTTCTTCCTCTATCTTTGCGAATGTATAGTCCAGCTCCTGCTCATTCAGCATATACAAAGACACCTCGTTTTTCATCGCCTCAAGCCCCGCGTAGTACAAAACATCCGCCGCGCTGCTTCCTTCCGGCACTCCGTCGCCCAGAAAATATTCCTTATGCGCCGGAATCTGCGTGGAGGCAAGATATGTCTGCCGGACCTCGTCTGTCTGCCAGGCCGGAACCGTCCCGTTTTCCGCCAGTATCAGTCCGCCCTGCCTGCCGGCGCAAAACTCCATAAAGCGGTATGCTTCCTCCGGGTACTGCGAGGCTTCCGCCATACAGACAACCGCCGTCTGGTACACCTGCGCACGCTCCCTGTTATCCCATACCGGCAGCTGCGCCACGTCATATTCCAGTTGCAGTCCCTGTTTGCGTATCTCCTCATTGAGAAGATTTACTTCGCTGTCCTCTCCGAAATACATGCCAAGCCTGCCCTCCAGAAACAGCATATTATATCCGTTCCATTCCTCATCCGCCCATTCGAAATAGGGGAAATTTGCCGCAAATTCACTGTTAAATTCGTGACACCATTCTGCGGAGCTGCGAAAAATTTCCAGATTCTCCCTGTCATACGGGTCAGATGCCCCCGCTGTGCGCGCAGGAAGCATCCACCAGATGCCGTCTCCGCCAAAGCCCATAGAGCCATAAATCTTCTTATGGTCCGACCAGCCCGTCAGCTGCTTTGCCGTCTCCTTATAGTCCTCCCAGGTCCATTCTTCTTCCGGATAGTCCACTCCCAGCCGGTCAAACAGCGTTTTATTGTAGTACACACAGATTTTTCCAATCCGGTACGGAATCATATAATATGCCTCCTCTTCCTGCATATCTCCGTACCACGTCTCATAATACGCCGCCTCGTCGCTGTCCGCGTACCAGGGTGATAAATCTTTAAAAACCTTTTTGTGCCGCCATACCGCCGCTTCATTTGCATCCCGGAAAAAGATACAGTCCGCCGGAACCTCATGGTTTTTAATGCGCATCATCTGCTGGATATACTCCGAATCCGGAATCAGATGGATATTAATACCGGCTTCTCCATTCTGCTCCTCATAAGCCTCCGCCAGAAACTCCAGATTCTCTTTTTCACTCTGACCCGCATATATTTCCAGCACCGGTCTGCTCTCTGCTTCCGTTTCCACGACCTCCGGTTTTTCCTGCCCGCATCCGTAGCAGGAAACAACCGCCGCCAGTGCAAGCGCCAGACATAATAACCGCTTTTTCATTCCGCTCCCCCAATAAATTAAAATCTTTATTTATATCATAAAGGATAAGCGTTCATCCGTAAAGTCATATCTTTTACTGTGAACGGAGTGAACAGTAAGCTGCTGCCCCGGACAAACATCTATATATTTGTCCGGGGCAGCCGCTTTCCTTTTCCCGTTTATCCCTTTAACCCACTGGTACTAATTCCTTCCACAATATTTTTCTGGAAGAAAAAGAACAGCACAATCGGAGGTACCAGAGAAAGAATACTCATAGCGAACATCGCGCCCCAGTCAGTCATGGAGGTGGGGTCTGAAAACAGCTTTAGGGCTACTGACACGGTATATTTTTTCGGAGAAGTCAGATAAATCAACGGTCCGAAGAAGTCTTCCCATTTCCAGTAAAACTGGAAGATAACGGAGGTTGCTATGGAAGGTTTAATCAGAGGCAGAATTATCCTGGTATAAACCGTGAATTTCCCTGCCCCGTCCAGATACGCCGCCTCATCAAGCTCAGCAGGAATGGAGCGTATAAACTGCATATGCTGAAAGATAAAAAACGCACTTCCCAGCCAGAGAGGCAGTACCAGCGGCAGATATGTATTAATCCATCCAAGCTTATTGAACATAATGTACTGCGGGACCATCACTACCTGTGACGGCAGCATCAGCGAAATCATGATAGTAAAAAACCAGAAATTCTTAAATCTGAATTCTGTTCTGGCGAACCCGTATGCCACCAGCGGGCAGGAAACAACCACTCCCAGAACGCTCAACAGCACCACAATAAATGTGTTGCAGAAAAATGTCGTAAACGAAATTCCGCCAAAGCCTTTCCACCCATTAACGTAGTTTGAAAATTTCAATTCCTTTGGAATCAGATTCGCCGCATCCACAAATACCTGCGAGCTGTCCTTCAGTGAGCTGGCAAGCATCCACAGTATCGGGTAGAGGGATGTCACCGCAAACAAAATGCACAGCGTATGGAATACCACACTTCCTATCTGTTTTTTTCTCTTCATTACCTTTTTCCCCCGCTTTCATAATAAACCCAGGCATCGGAGCTCTTAAACGCCAGCGCCGTAAAGAACAGCACGATCACTAGCAGAACACAGGATAAAGCCGACGCATATCCCATATTAAAGCGCTCGAAGCCCTGTTGATAGACATACAGCTGATAAAACAGGGTACGGTTCATTGGTCCGCCGTTTGTGACAACCAGACCCTGCGTAAACGTCATAAATCCGTTAATCATCTGCATAATCAGATTAAAGAAAATAATCGGTGAGAGAAGCGGCAGCGTAATCGAGAAAAAGCACTGTACTTTGTTTGCTCCATCCACTCTCGCCGCCTCATAATAGGTTGTGGAAATATTCTTTAATCCGGCAAGGAAAATCAGCATCGGGGAACCAAACTGCCAGACTGCCATTAAAACCAGAGAACCTAACGCTGTATTCGGGTCGGCTACCCAGGAAATATTCACATCCAGCCCGGTAATCGCTTCCAGCAGAGCATTGAAAGCGC
>CAJKKX010000037.1 GCA_905200565.1 uncultured Lachnospiraceae bacterium | reverse complement strand
CATCCGTTACCGCTACGGGATGTTTAAACAGAAAATTGAAAATGGATACCAGGTAGAAGTACCGGATAACTGGCTGAAAGACGGAAATCCTTTCGAGCTGCGCCGTCCGGAATATGCGAAGGAAGTAAAATTCGGCGGATATGTTCATGTAGAATATGACGAGGCAACGGGACAGAGCAAATTCATCCAGAAGGATTACCAGTCCGTCCGTGCCGTACCGTTTGATATTCCGGTGGTCGGCTATGGAAATGGTATCGTGAATACCTTACGTGTATGGGATGCAGAGGCGATTAATGACTTCCATCTGGATTCCTTTAACAAGGGCGAGTATATGAAAGCCGTTGAGCAGGAGAACCTGGCAAAAAATATCGTAGAAGTGCTTTACCCGGCCGACGAGCATTATGCCGGAAAAGAGCTGCGTCTGAAACAGCAGTATTTCTTCGTGTCCGCAAGCGTGCAGGCAGCGATTGCAAAGTATAAAAAGAACCACAGCGACATCCGCAAATTCTATGAGAAGGCGACCTTCCAGTTAAACGATACCCATCCAACCGTTGCAGTGGCAGAGCTGATGCGTATCCTGATGGATGAGGAAGGACTGGGATGGGACGAGGCATGGGAGGTTACGACAAAGACCTGTGCCTACACGAACCATACCATCATGGCAGAGGCGCTGGAAAAATGGCCGATTGAGCTGTTCTCCAGACTGCTTCCGCGTATTTATCAGATTATCGAGGAGATTAACCGCAGGTTTGTTGATGAGATCAAGGCAAAATATCCGGGCAATCAGGAGAAAATCCGCAAGATGGCAGTCATCTATGACGGACAGGTCAAGATGGCTCATCTGGCGATTGCAGCAGGTTACTCTGTAAACGGCGTAGCTGCCCTGCATACAGAAATCCTGAAAAATCAGGAATTAAAAGATTTCTATGAGATGATGCCGGAGAAATTCAATAACAAGACAAACGGTATCACACAGAGACGTTTCCTGCTTCACGGAAACCCGCTTCTGGCAAAATGGGTGACAGATCACATCGGTGATGAGTGGATTACCGATCTGTCCCAGATTTCCAGACTGAAAATTTATGTAGATGACAAGAAGGCGCAGCGGGAATTCATGAATATCAAGTACCAGAACAAAGTGCGTCTGGCGAAGTATGTGAAGGAGCATAACGGAATCGACATCGATCCGCGTTCCATCTTTGACGTACAGGTTAAGAGACTTCATGAGTACAAACGTCAGCTTCTGAACATCCTGCACGTAATGTATCTGTATAATACGATCAAAGATCATCCGGAGATGGATTTCTATCCGAGAACCTTCATCTTTGGAGCAAAGGCGGCAGCAGGTTACCGCCGTGCAAAACAGACCATTAAGCTGATTAATTCCGTGGCAGATGTGATTAACAACGACGCATCGATCAAAGGCAAGCTAAAAGTAGTATTTATCGAGGACTACAGAGTATCCAATGCAGAGATGATCTTTGCGGCAGCCGATGTATCCGAGCAGATTTCGACCGCAAGTAAAGAGGCTTCCGGTACAGGTAACATGAAGTTTATGTTAAATGGCGCGCCGACCCTGGGAACTATGGATGGGGCAAACGTGGAAATTGTACAGGAGGTTGGCGAGGAGAATGCCTTTATCTTTGGTCTGTCCTCTGATGAAGTCATCAACTATGAGAAGAACGGCGGCTACTATCCGATGGATTACTTCAATAACGACCAGGATATCCGTCGTGTGCTGATGCAGCTCATCAATGGGGAGTATTCAGGAAATGATACAGAGATGTTCCGTGACCTGTACAATTCCCTGCTGAATACACAGTGCAGCGACAGAGCTGACACCTACTTCATCCTGGCTGACTTCAAGTCCTATGCCGCAGCGCAGAAGAAAGTGGAAGAGGCTTACCGGGATGAGGACCGCTGGGCAAGAATGGCCATGATGAACGTGGCATGCAGCGGAAAGTTCACCTCCGACAGAACCATCCAGGAGTATGTGGATGAGATCTGGAAGCTTGACAAAGTGACGTTAAAATAAGAGTAAAAAACAGGGCGTTCTGTTTCAAGGCAGAATATTTATAATTGAAAATTTCAGGAAAAAGGCTTTTGCAAAATATGCAGGAGCCTTTTTTGACAGAAAAACCTCTGCGTATATTTTTCCGGGACATGTCATAGGATACAAAAAAAGGATGTGTTTTTATGCGGGAAAAGGTTCAGAAGCTCATAGCCGCGCTGGCGGTCATTTTTATATTGCCTTATATTATCGTGACGCTTGGCGCCGGGGATGTTAAGGAGGCATATGCCTTGCAGAAAGCGTCGGAAAATTTTATTACGATCCGTACGGAGGATGGAATGCGGGAGATCGCTTTCGAGGATTATGTGTGCGGGGTGGCGGCCAGGCAGTTGGAGGGAAGCTGTCCGTTGGAGGCGGCCAAGTCTCAAATGGTCATTGCGCGGACAAACCTGAAGAAATTTCAGGAAGATCATCCGGGAACCCTTTTGTCGGAGCCATACCTGACGCTGGACGAGATGGAGGAAAAAGGAATTTTGCAGGAGATGCTTCAGGCCGTGGAAGAGACGGGAGGGGAGGTACTTACCTTTGAGGATGCCCTGGTACAGCTTCCTTTTCATGCAGTGAGCAGTGGAAAGACGCGTTCCGGGGAGGATGCAGGCTTACAGGAGCAGTATCCCTGGCTGACTTCTGTGGACAGCAGGAAGGATATTGAGTCCGAATGGTATCTTTGTGTGGAGCTAAAAGAACCGGAGGAAGTGAGGGCATGTGTGGAAAAAGAATATCCGGGAGCGCTGACGCAGGAACCTTTGCAGGGGCAGATCGAGATTCTGGCGAGGGATGGAGGCGATTATGTGACGAAAGTCCGTATTGGAGAGAAGGAGATTTCAGGAGAAAAATTCCGGAATCTTCTGGGGCTGGCGTCAAGCTGCTTCTTCCTGGAAGAAAATGACGGCAGGATCAGGATTACCACAAAGGGACTGGGGCATGGGCTGGGGCTGAGCCGCTGCGGCGCCGTGCGTATGGCGGAAGCAGGAGCGGATTACAGGGAAATTTTGCAGTATTATTTTGAAAAATGTGTCCTCCGGGCAGAATAAAAGCAAGGGAGAAATTCCTGTAAAGGATGTATAAACGCATAATATCTGGAAATGCTATAGCTAAGCTGTTAGAACAACAGAAAGGGAAATTCCTTTTCCAGTTGTCCTGAACGGGTATACAGATTATAGTATGAGGTGAAGATTATGCAGAATAAGGAAAGAAAAAGATCCACAGGAAAAAAAGGGGCTATGGTAATTTTAAGTCTCTGTCTGGTAGGCGGCGCGGCATTTACTACTTATTATACGATGAATCGTGCGGAAAAAGCGAAGGAAGAACAGCAGAAGCTGATGGATCTGAACGCAGAGATTCAGAAAGAAGCAAAAGAGGAAGAAACCGAAGCGGCAAAGACAAGTGCGCCAGATGCGAAAGCGGACCTTCCGCTGGCGAATGAGATGGATGTAGACCCTGCCAGTCTGGTGGAGCAAGAGGAAACAGACCTGACTGCGGAGGCGGAGACCGAAACAGAAGATACGGTGGACGTGTCCTCGGCAAACATTCAGCCGACGGTGGCATTTGATGATTCTACGCCGCTTACCTGGCCGGTGGCAGGAAGTGTGGTATTGGATTACAGCATGGATTCTACGGTATATTTCCCTACGCTGGATCAGTATAAATATAATCCGGCATTGATTATTGGTGCGGAAACGGGTGGACAGGTTGTAGCTTCCGCAAAAGGAATCGTGGAATCCATTGATGTAAATGAAGAGACAGGAACGACTCTTACGCTGAATCTTGGCAACGACTATGAGCTGGTCTACGGACAGTTAAAGGAAGTGACGGCGGAAGTCGGAGAGGTTGTAGAACAGGGACAGTTATTGGGGTATGTGAGCGAGCCAACGAAATACTACTGTGAAGAGGGCAGCAATCTTTACTTTGAGATGAAAAAGGAAGGCGCTCCGGTAGATCCGTTCCTGTATTTGGAGTCTGAATAAAAATGGACAGACACAAAAGGGAAAAAATGTAGTATACTAGAAGAGAAGCAGGAAAAATCCGCAATCGATTTTTTATACACTGCCCCCAGGCAAATAAAACGGATGTTCCTGAATGAGAAAATACTTTTTATCGATTGCTTCAAATAGACGGGCGTGTGCGCTTTGGCGTATGCGCTTTACATAGATTTATTAAGGGCGGGGATATGAATTATACGTATATTGTAAAATGCCGGGACGCAACGCTTTATACGGGATGGACAACCGATCTGGACAGGCGTGTCAGCGCGCATAATGACGGAAAAGGCGCCAAATATACCAAATCCAGGCGGCCGGTGGAGCTGGTCTATTTTGAGAGCTTTGAAACAAAGCAGGGAGCCATGCGGCGGGAGTGGGAAATCAAGCAGCTTTCCAGAAAGGACAAGCTGAAACTGATAAAAGAGAGAAATACCGAAGAAGCACCAAAATAAAAAACATAAAAATGGAGGTACATCTATGAAAGCATCGGAAGATCTGCGTGTCAGTCTGCGCGCGATTCATCGAAAAAGCTATCCGGCTTATAAGTCATTGGCAGGGAGCTATACATTTGGAAAATACATACTGAATATCGAACATGTGCAGGGAGACCCGTTTGCGGCTCCCTCCAGGCTGAGTGTGAAGGTCAGCCATAAAGTTGCCGGATTTCCGGCGGAATATTATGGAACGAAATGGAATCAGACGGCGCTTGAGGATTATCTACTCCGGCGTTTTCACAGACAGGCAGATAAGTTCTGCTTTCAGGCAAAAGGGTCCGGAAAGAGCGGCATTATCACGGTGAGTCGCTGCGGACAGGAGATTTTGGAACGGACGGCATGTGAGATTGCTGCGGATGGAGTGATCGTGCGGTTTGAGGTGGGATTTCCGGCAAATGGGCGTACCATTAATGCCACGGAGCTGGAGAAAATCCTGTTTGATTTTCTGCCGGTTTGTGTGGAACAGAGTCTGTATTATGCGAAAACACCGAAACAGGAACTGGAAAAGGTGATTTTTCTGGCGGAGGATCAGCAGTATATCCGGGAGGAACTGAAAAAGCGGGATATGGTGGCGTTTCTTGCGGACGGCTCTGTTTTGCCGAGGGAGAGCGGTGTGTCCGATCGTCCTTTAAAGGATGGCGTACCCTTCCGGTCTCCGGATACGATGGCGGTGACTTTGCAGCTCCCGCATAAAGGAGCGCTCAGAGGCATGGGAATCCGGAAAGGGATCACGCTGATTGCAGGAGGCGGATACCACGGGAAGTCTACTCTTTTAAAAGCGCTGGAGAGAGGCGTATACAATCATATCGCCGGGGACGGCAGGGAATATGTGATTACGGAGGAAACGGCGCTGAAACTTCGGGCGGAGGATGGACGGAAGATTACGAATACGGATATTTCGCTGTTTATTAACCATCTTCCAAATGGGAAAGACACGAGAAGCTTCTGTACGCTGGACGCCAGCGGCAGCACTTCCCAGGCGGCGAATATTGTGGAAGGAATCGAAGCGGGCAGCAGGCTTTTGCTGATTGATGAAGATACTTCGGCCACGAATTTCATGGTAAGGGATGAACTGATGCAGCGTGTGGTTGCCAGGGAGAAGGAGCCGATCACGCCATTTTTGGAGAGGGCCTCGGAGCTGTATGAGCAGGCGGGAATCTCCACGATTCTGGTCGTGGGAAGCTGCGGTTCTTACTTTTATATTGCAGATAAGATCATTCAGATGGACTCCTATCAGGCGGTGGACATCACGGACGAGACGAAGAAAATTTTGAAAAATTATCCTGCTCCGGCGGTGAGCGCACCGGGTTTCCATCTGCCGGATGGAAGGAGGGCAATCGATCTGTCTGGTTCCACGCAGAAAAGAAAGACTTACCGTGGCGAGGGCTATGTGAAAGAGCGGTTGAAAATCAAGAGGATGGGGAAAACGGCCTTTTCTATCGGAAAGGAAAATCTCGATCTCCGTTACGTGGAGCAGCTTGTGGATGAGGAGCAGACGCAGACGCTGGCTTATCTTCTGCGTTATGCAAAGGAACATTACGGGGAAGGGAAAAACGATGTGAGCAGCGTGGTGAAAGCGCTGGAGCGGATTCTGAAGGCAAAGGGGCTGGCTGGAATCTGTGATAACGGAAATGTACCGTCCGGGCTTGCGATGCCGAGAGTGCAGGAGATTTACGCATGTTTGAACCGGTATTAAAAAAGAAATCACATACAATATGTTGTCTTTAAAAATAATAATTGACATGGGAAAGAGAAAGTGATATAGTGGCATAAAGGGGGTGGATGAAATGACAGATAGTCAAAAGTTGGATTTAGTGCTTTCAAAGATGGATATGCTGGGGTCTAAAATAGAGACTCTGGAGACCCGGATGGATGCTTTCGAGGCCCGGATGGATGCTTTCGAGGCCCGGATGGATGCTTTCGAGACCCGGATGGAGACTTTCGAAACCCGGATGGAAACTTTGGAAACCAGGGTAGATGCTTTAGAAACCTTAAAAGCCGATGTAAAAGACATGAAAATGATGTTGGAAAATGAGATTTGTGTCAATATCCGGCGTATTGCAGAGGGACATCTTGATTTGGCAAGGAATTTAAAGGAAGTTCAGAAGCCGAATGCCGAACTTGAGCTGCTGTCTGTTAGGGTGACAAAGCTGGAATCCGATGTCAGAGAATTAAAGCAGAAAATTTCATAATTAAAAATGCCTATGAAAAAAGTGTAAGGACCAGGAAAGGGACGGGTCTTTACACTTTTTTTGAAGTTATATCAGATAAATTGCAACATTTCAGGAACGTAAACGCTCCATAGTGTGTACCTAGTTTTCCTTCCCATTTTTTGAGATAATCACTCTAAAAAACTAACGAGTTTTTTGGAGGAAACTAAAAATGGAAAAAATTACTCATCAAATGCGCCTGCAGCAATGGTCAAAGATCATTTCCGAATGCCTTGCCAGCGGTCAGAATAAAACCGCCTGGTGCAGACAGAATGGAATCTCTGACAAAAAGTTTTTCTACTGGCAGAAGATCCTGCGCCGTGAAGCGTATGCGCTTGCTGAAACTTCTAATGATAAAACACTTATTCCGGTTACTGCACAGCCTCAGACCATTCCTTTTGTAGAATTAAAACTGGAACAGAACGCATCTGGATCTTTAGTTTATCATAGTTTCAGACCAGATGCTGTCATCCAGACAAACGGGATGATCATTGGATTCACGAATTCTGCTTCACCAGATCTCATCCGTGCTGTCGGAGGACTGATCCATGCTGAATAATGCGTCCTGCTTCAAAAGGGTATTTATTGCAACCGGATACTCAGATCTGCGGCGGGGCCTGGAAGGGCTGGCAAACATCATCCGGTTCCAGTTCCATCTTGACCCATACGATAAAGATACACTTTATCTGTTTTGTGGGAAGCGGAATGACAGGATCAAAGGACTCCTCTGGGAAGGCGATGGTTTTCTGCTCCTATATAAGCGCCTTGACAACGGTGCCTTCAACTGGCCAAGAACCCAGCAGGAAGCACTTGAGATCTCGACAGATCAGTATCGTATGCTCATGCAGGGATTTGAGATCGTTGCGAAACATCCGATACTGCAGATAACATCTCCACAAAAGGAGCTTTAGGTTTTGTGCAATTCGCAGAAAATGAAAAAACTTTTCAGACTGCAAAACTGCTGACAAACATCTGAATGACTGTGTTATCCACAGCTGCAGACAGTGTGCGTACTCTTCTGATAATAAAGGAGGATCCGCCTGTACTGTCTGTGGATAACAGTGCCAGATACTCGCTAAACCGCAGATCTTTATCGGATACCTGGCATTGTTATCCACCGTCATTATGACGAAGGTGACAAATGCCCTGGGTGGCATAAATACTGTATTTCTGCTATAATCAGACCAGTAAAGGAGTTCTGATCATGGCACACAGATATACAGAAGAACAACTGAATATTGCTGACAAATCCCTGCTCATTCAGATCATTATGAATCTTCAGGAACAGACAGAGTCGCTGACAAAAGAGGTTCACGAACTGAACAATAAGATGCAGCTTATGCTGGAGCAGCTCGTCCTCGCAAAGAAAGACCGCTTCGGACGTTCTTCCGAAAAAATGGAGGATGCTGTCCAGATCCGTTTCATGGAAGTAGACGGAAACATCGTATTCTTCAATGAGGCGGAAGCTGTATGTGACCTTGATGCACCGGAACCGGAAGATCTCGCGGCAGATAAGAAACGCGGCAGGAAACAGTCCGGCAAGAAAGAGGAAGATCTTTCTTCCCTGAAGGTGAACATCATCGGTCATTATCTCTCTGACGAGGAACTGATCCGTGAGTTCGGCGAAAAAGGCTGGAAACAGCTGGAAGACACAATCTCACGCCGGTATAAATTCGTTCCGGCAAGCGTAGAGGTTGATGAGCATCATATCGGTGTCTATGCAAGTAAGAAAGATGGCCGCATGGTACGGGCTCCCCATCCAAAGGGACTGCTTCATGGAAGTCCGGTATCCTCATCTCTGGCTGCTGCAGTCATGAATGCCAAATATGTGAATGCGGTGCCGTTATACCGTCTTGAGAAAGAATTCGAACGATACGGGCTTTCTATCACCAGACAGAACATGGCAAATTGGATGATCCGTCTTTCCGAAGAATATCTGGGCCTGCTGTACGACTATCTGCATAAGCTTCTTTATGGCTATCACGTGATACAGGCGGATGAGACGACATGTCTGGTCAACCGTGACGGAAGGGCTGCCGGAGCCAAAAGCTATATGTGGGTCTATCGTTCCGGCTATCTTTACACCGACAAGCAGATCGTGCTGTATGAATATCAGAAAACACGAAATGCTTCACATCCCCGAAAGTTCCTTAAGGACTTTAAAGGGATCTGTGTGACCGACGGCTACCAGGTATACCATACCATCGAAAAGGAACAGGATGACCTGCAGATCGCCGGATGCTGGGTGCACGCAAGACGCAAGTTCAACGATGCACTGGAACAGATACCGAAAAAGGAACAGAAAAAAACAATCGGTTATTTGGTGATGAAACAGATCCAGGCAGTGTACCGTGAGGAAGACAAACTCAAGGATCTTTCCTCTGAAGAACGGCTGAAACAGCGTCAGGCAGTGATCAAGCCGCTGGTGGATGCACTGTTCTTATATCTGAAACAGAATGAACCAAGGATTCAGGCAAAAGGTAAAATGCGTGAAGCGTTCAACTATGCCCTGAATCAGGAGAAGTATCTGAAAGTATTCCTCACAGACGGAGATGTCCCAATGGACAATAATGCCAGTGAACGTGCAATCAGAGGCTTTACGGTCGGACGCAAGAACTGGCAGATGATCGACACGATCAATGGTGCTAATGCATCTGCTGTGATCTACAGCATTGCGGAGACCGCAAAAGCAAACAACCTGAAGCCTTATGAATACTTTGAATATCTGTTGAGCGAGATTCCAAAACATATGGATGACCACGATCTTGCATTCTTAGAAGACCTGCTGCCATGGTCTCCTGAATTGCCGGGACACATCCGTAAAAAAAGTAACGATTTGTCAGGGCTGTGAAAACAGCCCTTTATCTAATAATGGTACACGCTATGGAGCGTTTACTCAGGAACTGTGAGACACTATAATTATGAACCAATATTTGTCGACAAATGAGAGGGGTGATGCTATGAACCAAAATATGGAACTTGTTCAGAGAGCAAAGGAAGGAGACGTGCAGGCATTTTCGGAGCTGTATCAGGAAGTCTACCGGGATTTATACCGTTTTGCACTTTATACTTTAAAAAATACACATGATGCGGAGGATGTAGTCAGCGATGCGGTGGCAGACGCCTGGCAGGGTATCAGAGGACTACGGAAAGTGGAATCCTTTAAAGCATGGATGTTCCGCATTCTGACGAATAAGTGCCGCAGGAAGCTGGGGCAGTACGCCAATAAGACGCTGGAATTGCCGGAGGATTTGACGGCGGAGCCGAGGGACATCTGCCGGGATATGGATGTGCGCCGTGTGTTTGCAGGGCTGCCGGATGAGGACAGACTGATTCTGGCAATGAATATTTTCGGAGGCTATACCAGCCGGGAGATTGGGCGGATGCTGCATATGAGTGACAATACCGTGCGATCCAGGCAGAGCCGCGCTTTAAAGAAAATGGAAGCAGGTCTGGAGAGATAGAGAGGAGGACCATTCATGGATGAAAGAAAGATGTTAGAGGAGATCAGGCGGTCGGCCGGGAAAATCGATGCGCCGGAATCTTTAAGACCGGAGCATGTCGAGGATATGGTAAGGGGAAGACAGCAGAAAAAAAAGAAGCTGCCGGTGTATCAGATCGGAGGGATGGCAGCAGCGATTCTGCTTATATTTGCGGCAGCGTGGCAGGCCGGGAATATCGGAGACCAGGGAGAGCCGGAAAGAGCAGCGGCGCTGACAGAGGC
>CAJKKX010000036.1 GCA_905200565.1 uncultured Lachnospiraceae bacterium | reverse complement strand
CCGCGGGAGCCGGATTATATGTATGCGCCGATCCGTCAGTGGAACCCGGAACTGCCGGGCGGCCTGGAGCGGATGATTGACAAATGTACGGCGCTTGACCCGGAGGATCGTTACCAGAACTGCAATGAGCTGATGTACGCCCTGGAGCATCATGAGGAGGAAGGCGAAGCGTATAAAAAGAGACAGAAGCGGAAACTGGCAGCTTTTATCGCGGCGGCCTCGGCAGCGCTGGTTCTGATGCTGACTGGAATTGCGGCACATGCGGGGAGCGTGTATGAGAACAATAAGGATTACGACCAGAAAATCAATATTTCCAGTTCCACGCCCTATGAGACGAAGGTGAATACCTACCTGGAGGCGATTGATCTGTTCGGGACAGATTTCCGGGCCTACCGGAAACTTCTGGACGCATACAAGGATAACGGGAAATTCGGGGATACCGAGAGCAGGCAGTTCACGGCAAAATATAATAAAAATAAGGAACAGTTTGACACAGAGCCGACAGAATATCTTGACCTGGCTTATGAAGCGGGGATTACTTATTTTTATCTGTATTCCGGCGGGGACAATTCCTTCCGTGAGAGAGTCCTGAAGTCCTATCCGTATTTCCAGACGGTTGTAGAGAGTGGGAATAAGGACTATCCATATTATGATGTATCGGAAAGTTATCAGATTATCGGTGACTTTTATTCCCGGTATGTGGTGAATGCGACCAGTGTGAAGGAACCGACAAAGGAAGCGTATGAGGAGCTTTTAAAATCCGTACAGGTGTGTATTGATAAGATAGAGGATTACGACTATGATGACGCCGCATATATTAAGCTCACGATGTACCAGGAGATCGGGAACCTTCTGAATCATCATAGAAAAGGGTTTGCGACTGTGAAAGTAGAGAAAAAGGAAGTTCTCCGGATTCTTGAAACTGTCTGTAAGAAGGCGGAGGCATTATCTGTAACACAGCAGTCCTCCATGACGATTCAGGATCATATTCAGAACTTCTATCCGGAGTATAGAGAAAATATGGAACGTTCATATGAAAATACGGAAGAAAGGGGAGAATGATATGGCACAGATTTACCGGATTGTTTCGATTGCCGCGTTTTCCCTTGCGGGTGTCAGCCTTGTGTTGGCGGTAATTCTGGGTGAAATTTCGGATATGGAAGGTTATCAGCGATCTGAGCGGACGCACGGCAAGGAAATCCATCGAGCAGATGCGCGCGGCAAATGAAAAGAGCCCAAAGAAGTCCTATCATTCGGTTCTGGCAGCGGCGGGATGCGCAAAACTGACCGAACCGATCTTGCAGAAGGAACAGAAAGAAGCAGCCATAAGGAACGGAGAGGGCACGAGTGTTTTGCAATATAGCGTCAATGGGACGGAGGTACTGAAAACGGCAGGGCTGCGGCGGAAGGAAAAGGGCTCTGTGCAGGAGCGCAGGGATTTCAGAATTTTACAGGACATTGTGGTGATTCATACGAATGAGGTGATTTAGTGGGCTCAGAGAAATTTATACATTATTTAAAGTTGGCTCTGGGGGCAGCTTTTCTTGGCTTTTTTGCGCTGCTGTGCGTTCCGTTCCTTTCCCCGTATGGGACAGGAGCACAGAGAGCGGCGGTAGATGTGGTTGCAGGCGTGTTCTGGCTCAGTATTATTTTTGAACAAGAGTTTTTGCTGAAATGCAGCAGAGAGCGAAACCGAATGGAGAATATGCGAGGAAATTTTTCAAGGTGCAGATGTGGCTATGAGGAAACTTCGGGAAGCCTGAAGAGATTTTTTCCGAACAGGGAATCTGTGACAGCGGCTCTGGTATCTTTAGCGGCAGGGGTTTTGAATGTGACGCTGGGATTCCTGAAAATACAGGCCGTGGGACTGGCAATGACAAGTATAGGAATTTTGTTTCTATCACTGAACCTGTATTTGGTTTTCCAGGGCAGGAATTATCAATATATGAAACAATACAGAGGAGGAGAGCGAAAATGAGGATACAGAGGAAAGACATGACAAAGCGGATTTTCGCGTGGCTGCTGGTATTTGGGATGATTGTGGGAATGCTCCCCGTACCGGCTCTGGCAGCTGAATTTGCGGCAGAGTATACGGTTTCGGCACAAGATTATAATCCTGAGGGCGGCGCGGTTCGTCTGAATAATTGTCAGAAGTCTGTGACGGCCGGTCAGAATGAGAAAGTCAGCCTGAGCGTGAGCGCAAAAGAGAATTACCGGATTCAGGAAGTTCGGATGAATAGAGAGGTTCAGACCATTACGGATGCAGGGAAGAAATCTTTTGAAAAGGATATTACAATAACAAAAAACGTCATTTTGGAAGCTTCTTTTGTGCAGGTATATACCGTGAGCGTCAAGTATGACAGCCAACATGGAACTGTAAGTATGACTCCGGAAGGAAAAGCAGGGGATGGCGGAAGTGTCACAACGGTCCAGAATAAGAAAGAGTTTTGTATCATGGCAAAGCCAAAAGAGAATTACCGCGTTTCCAGAGTTGTGAAAAATAATCTTAAGAGTGAGTATCAGGATAACAATTGTGGATATATAGATATGGTTGATAGCGTGGACAGGGATTATAACTATGAAATCACTTTTGCACCGAATTGCTGTCAGGTGCAGGTCATTGTGGAAGGCACGGAGGGGATGGGAAAAGTTTCTTATCCCGGGAACACTGGAAACGGAATGTTTTTCGCAGATTGGGATAAAACAGCCCAGATTACGATGAGCCAGAACGAGGGGTATCATGTCTCTTCTGTGAAAGTCAATGGTGCGGAAAAGCTCATCACAGACGCCGTGAAAGAAGCAGAAGGGGAAGAAAAACAGTTGATACTCTCCCTTACAGATGGCGAAGTAAAGCAAACGACGGCGAAGGTGCAGGTAACATTTGCAGAAGATGAAAAGATCGATCATACAGAAAATCCGTTAGTGGGGGACGACTATGAGATTACCTTTGTCAATCGTGCAGACGAGAGTCAGACGGTGAATTCCATTCGTGACTACACGGATGATAAGGGAAACCGTGTCTATATACTTCCGAAGGATACGAAGATAAAAGTGACGCCCCAAAATCCTTATACATATGTACAGGTCAATGACGCGGGCAGCAGAAAGAAAGCGCTGAACTTTGAAGAAACGCAGGAAATTTTCAGCATTACTGTGAGTAAAGGGCTTTTGGGACTTATTACGCCGAAGCATATCAATGTGAAAATAAAACTGGTAGTGGATAAGACGCAGGTAGAAGTAGCATGTGTACCGGAACCGGCAAATGAGAATGGAATCTATAATCATGATGTTAAGGTACAGATCAATGCCAGCGAGACTCAGAAAGGAGAACAGACGGGAGATTATTCGGGGATTAAAGAAGTAATCTGTGAGGTAAGGAAGGATAGGCAGGTAACACAGAAATATACATGGAAAGCTGGTGAGTCAAAAATATGGGAGAAGGATGCAAAGGAACGGAAAGAAAAGTGGGAGAATTGGATTCCATGGGAGGGAGAAAAGCCGAAGCAGAGCGAATTCATGAGCGACTTTTCAGAAGAAATCACAGTGGATGCCGAAAAAAATAATAGCTCTAAGGCGACAGTATACGTGAAAGTAACGGATTATGCAGGAAATGAAAGTACGAGAACATTAGAACTTGACATTGACACGACGCCGCCGGAAATTGAAGTCAGTTATCAGGGCAACTATGCAGTGAATGGGAAGTATTTTCCGGCAATGCGGAAGGCTACAGTAAAAATCAGAGAGCGCAGCAATCATTTTGATGCGCAGGACGCGAAGAAGGGAATTACGATTACAGCCCGTGACGCCAAAGGAAATCTGGTGAAGGATATTCATCCTAAAGCAATGCTGAAATGGGATACACATAAATCAAACCGGGGAGATGACTGGGATACACATGAGGCAACCATTATTTACAACAGGGATGCCAATTATACTTTTTCCATTGCATATACGGATAAAGCGGGAAATAAAGCCGGGGCAGTAAATACCGGTGACTCCGTCGCTCCTTATGAATTTACGGTAGATCAGACGCCGCCGACCGGAAAGGTAAAGGCAGAAGCAGGAGAAAAGAAAGAAACCTGGAGCGAACTGATAGATCATCTGACCTTTGGATTCTGGGCAAAAGGCGCCATCACGGTAACGGGGACAGAGAGAGATGAAACTTCTCCGATTGCACGTGTGGATTACATTCAGACAGATGAAGGGAGAGCAATCGAAGAAGCAAGCCTGAGAGGAATTTCAGAAGATGAGTGGAAACCGTTTGATAAAGTTACCATTCAGCCAAACCAGCGCGCGGTTATCTATGTGCGGATTAAGGATATGGCAGGAAACACAGCCTATATCAGCAGCGGTGGGATGATTGCGGACAACAGAAAGCCAAAGGTGGAATCGCTGGCGCCGAAGATTACGATTGAGCCGGAAAAGCAGCCGGTCAATGGAATCTACAAAAAGAATGTAAAAGTGAATATCAAAGTGCAGGATCCGGAAGCAGGAGGTATATATTCCGGCCTGAAAGAGATCAAATACCGCGTTTTAAATAAGGATATGGAGAAGAAGGATCAGATCACGCAGAGCGGCGTGCTGTATTCCTTTGAGGAGCTGCTTCCAAGCCAGAAAGATCTGAAGAAAAGCTGGTCGGGAAGTATCACGGTTGACAGCGCGAAGAACAACAGTAATCATGTAGTGATTCAGGTATATGCAGAGGATAACGCAGGAAACATCCGTGGATACGGAGGCCAGGAAAGTAAAAGAGAGATAAAAATCGATACCACAGCGCCGAGAATTGATGTTTCCTATAACAATAATTCGCCGGACAGCGGGGAGTATTACCGGAATGACCGTGTAGCGACGATTACCGTTACCGAGAGAAACTTCGATCCGGATCAGGTGAAAGCGGCGATCCGGAATACGGGCGGAGCAGTCCCGGACTTGGGTAACTGGACGACCATAGCAGGCAGCAAAGATGGAAACGGAGATGATACGAGACATACGGCGACGCTTACTTACCATGCAGATGGCGATTATACCTTCGGAATCCGTTGCACAGACCTTGCGGGGCATGAATGCCCGGAAGAAAGGGTAAGCTATGGAAATTCCGCAAACCCAAAGGAATTCACGATAGACCGGACGGCGCCGGTTATCACGGTAAGTTATGATAACAACGATGCGCAGAATGGAAAGTACTTTAAGGAAAAACGGACGGCGACCGTTACCATTACCGAGCGCAATTTTGACGAGAGCAGGGTACAGTTTACACAGACGGCGTCTCTGGGCGGCAGTGCGATGACTGCTCCGGCAGCTTCCTGGAGCGGCAGCGGGGATGTACATACGGCTACCTTTTCTTACGAAGAAGATGGGGATTACACCTTTGATGTCACCATGAGCGATATGGCAGGCAATGAGAGTGGGGGAGCCTCTTATGGCGATTCCGTGGCGGGGCAGGAGTTTACGGTAGATACGAAGATTGAAAAGCCGGTTATTGAAGGCGTGGAAAACGGAAAGTCCTATAAAGGGGACGTCATGCCTTCTATCAGCTATGGGGATGTGAATCTCGCAGGAGATGAGGTAAAACTCCTTCGTACACGGAAGGATGAGAAGAATGTGGACGTTACGGCGGAATTTATAAAGAATCTGAACCGAAACGGCCGCGGCGGTTCCGGTATCAACGATACCTTTGAAAAGAAGCCGGAAAACGATGGCATTTATACGCTGACTGTGAAAGTTTCTGATCTGGCAGGAAACGAAGAGGTAACAGAGGTGACCTTTACGGTAAACCGTTTCGGGTCGGTCTATGTGTTTGACGATTACCTGATTTCTCTGAAGGATGCGTATACACAGGAGGTGCAGAGCAAGCTTGTCATCACCGAGTATAACCCGGACAAGCTGGTGAAGGATTCTCTGCAGATTCAGATCACACGCGACGGTACGCCGCTGGAGAATCTGAAATATACGGTAAGGCAGGTCGTTAATGATCAACTGGAAGAAGGACATCAGATTGTTGTTGACGGGGTCAGGACCGGAGAGAGCGGATGGTATCAGTACGAGTATGCGATTGATATGGAAAATTTCGCAGAGGATGGCATCTACCAGCTTGCCGTTGCATCAGAGGATATGGCAGGAAACAAGCCGGAGACGGCAAACTTTGAGGAATGTGACGTTCTGTTCCGCGTGGATACCACACCGCCGGAGATTCAGAATGTCACAGGACTGGAACATGCGATTGTCAACGCCGAAAGCCAGAATGTGAATTTTGATGTCTTTGATGCGATCGGTCTGAAAAAGGTTACGGTTTATGTAGATGAGAAAGAAGCGGGAAGTTATGACAGCTTTGAAGATTTGGTTCATTTCAGCGGTTCCGCTGTGATATCGGAAGGAGCAGACCAGAAGGTGCGTTTTGTGATTGAAGATTTGGCCGGGAATGTTACAGATACGAGTGAAAAATCAGAAGATGGACAGTTTGTATTCCAGCCGGAATTCGATTTCATCCACAGCCTGACCGTATCCACGAATGCGTTCGTGCGCTGGTATGCGAATAAGCTGCTCTTCTGGGGTACAATCGGCGGCGTGCTGGCAGCGGGAGGACTTTTCATACTGCTTCTGGTGTGGAAGAGACGGAAAAAATTTTGTGAAACGGTGTGAAGATATGGAAAAGATAGGAAGTATCTTGCTGTCCTACGAAGCGTTTGCCCTATATGAGCTTTTGGCGATAGGCGCTCTGATTTTCGTAATTGTCATACAGTTAAAAAAGAGGAAAAGAAACAGGCAGATGCTTCAAAAAGAAGCAGAACAGAAGAAAAAGCAGCAGTTGGACCATGCGTTGGAAAATAACTGGAGGAGGTGACGGTGACGAATCTTGTATTGTCTGTTTATTTGAACGATACGTTTAAGGAATACCAGCTCCCTTCGATGAATAATGCAGATTATTCCATTATTTTGCCGAAAGATCTTTTTGCTTTATCACAGAATTACTGCCTGGAACTCGAAGTATTAGATCATGAATGGTATATAAAAAAGAAAAACAAGGAAAAGGATATCGCAGAAGAAGGAACGGGGAAAGCATTAAAAGATGGAGATGTGATCAGGCTTCGGATGGAACATAAGAAGGTGTCTTTGATTGTAAGAAGCGTATCTTCGATTGTACATTCCTATAAAAAGTACTGCTTACATGGACTGAAAACGATTACAATCGGTAAGCATCCGGAGAATGACATTTCTTGTGATTATCAGAGGCTGGTATCACGAAAACATGCCGTCATTGAAAAAGCAGGCTCCGGATATAAAATTGTAAATAAGAGTAAAAACGGCGTTTATGTGAATTCACGGAAAATTGAAACGGAGCAGACGTTAGAGTTTGGCTTTTATATTAATATCATGGGACTTCATATGATATTTCTGGGGGATATTCTGGCGATTGACGAGAGTGGCAGCGGAGCAGTAGTAAACGCCGGGAAAATGACAGAATATCAGGAGAACAGCGTGGGAGAACATGCGGCGGCGCATCAAATGTCGCATGGAAAAACGACGTACCATCGGGCACCCCGCAATTACAGCAGCCCCGCAGAGGGGGAAGTGGAGATTGAGGCGCCGCCGCAGTTAAATAAGACAAAACAGCAGTCTTTGTTTATGGCAATCGGTCCGTCCGTGACAATGACAATTCCGATGCTTCTTGGATGTATGATGATGATCTATGCTTCCAGAGGAAGCGGGGGTTCTTCCCTATATATGTATTCGGGCCTTGTAATGGCTGTATCTTCAGCCGTCATTGGAGTAGGGTGGGCGCTGATTGGCATCCGGAACCAGAAAAAAGAGGAGGCGCAGGCGGAAGCGCAGCTTTTTGAGGCATACAGTGAATATCTGCTTGAAAAAACAGATGAAGTGAAAAAAGACCTGGAAGGGAAGACTATCAGACCGTGTCGGAAATGCTTCTGAAGATGTATCCGGAAGTAAATGCGTGTATGGAGTATGACGCGTCGGCCGGGAGACTCTGGAACCGGAATGTTTCTCATAAGGATTTTCTGATGCACCGTCTGGGATTGGGAGACAGTCCGAACCGTTTGTCTATTCATGTGCCGAAGAAAAGATTTACGCTTTACAAAAATGAGCTGGCGGAGAAGCCATATCTGATTCAGGAAAATTATAAAACCTTACATAACGTCCCGGTGATTCTGGATTTGAAAAAGCACAATTTGATTGGTATTGTAGGAGGAAAAGAAAAAGCGGGCGCAGTCGAAGTGGTGAGGGCTCTCAGCGCCCAGATTGCAGCCAATAACTGCTATACAGACGTCAAAATGGGTTTTATTTATAAAGAGGACGTACCAAACGACCGGGAAAAGTGGGAGTATGCAAAGTGGATGCCTCATGTCTGGTCGGAAGATAAAAAGACAAGATTTATGGCGGGAAACCGCAAAGAGGCGAGCGAGGTATTTTATGAGCTGACAAAAGTATTTCGCAGCCGGGCAGAGGAAAAGCAGGGAGAACAGAGACAGGAGGAAAGAATACAGAAGCCATATTATATTCTCTTTCTGGAGGATGCGGATATTCTTGAGGGCGAGATTCTTGCGAAATATGTGTTTGATAAGGAGAATGTGTGCGGCCTGACGACAGTACTGCTCTCGGAGCGCTACGAAGAGCTTCCGAATGAATGTACGTTTATTATTGAGAACACGCCGGAATTTCAGGGGATGTATGAGGTTTCGGATGAACAGAGACAGCAGATGATATTTGACAGGGTGGAAAAGGAAAAGCTGGAGCGCTTTACCAGGTATCTTAGCACGCTCCAGGTACTGGAGATGGAAAAGGGCGGAGAGATACCTGGGGCGCTTACCTTTTTTGAAATGTTAAATGTGACAAAGCCGCAGGAGCTTCCGGTGGCGGACCTCTGGGCGAAGAACCGGACTTATGACAATATCAAAGGAATGGTTGGACAGAAGGCGGGAGGCGTCCCATGCTATCTGGATGTTCATGAGAAATATCATGGGCCGCATGGATTGGTTGCGGGAACGACCGGTTCCGGAAAAAGTGAGACCTTGCAGACTTATATGTTATCTTTGGCGGTCAATTACAGTCCGGATGATATCGCGTTCTTTATTATTGACTATAAAGGCGGAGGAATGGCAAATCTCTTTTCCGGCCTGCCGCACCTGGCGGGGCAGATTTCGAATCTTTCAGGAAATCAGGTAAAGAGAGCTATGATTTCCATAAAAAGTGAGAACCGCAGAAGGCAGAGGATTTTCACAGAAAACGGCGTGAATCATATTAACCTGTATACAAAGCTTTATAAAAACGGGGAGGCGTCTGTTCCGATTCCGCATTTGTTTCTTATCATTGACGAGTTTGCGGAGCTGAAACGGGAAGAGCCGGATTTTATGCGGGAGTTAATCAGTGTGGCGCAGGTGGGACGAAGCCTGGGCGTGCATCTGATTCTTGCCACGCAGAAACCAAGCGGCACGGTAGACGATAATATCTGGAGTAATTCGAAGTTCCGGATTTGTCTGCGGGTGCAGGATAAACAAGACAGCAATGACATGCTGCATAAGCCGGATGCGGCTTATATTACGCAGGCCGGAAGATGTTATTTGCAGGTGGGAAATGATGAAGTGTATGAATTATTCCAGTCTGGATACAGCGGCGCGGTTTATGAAGAAAATGCTGTGATTGGCAGTACGGAACTGGCAAAGCTTGTGAACTTGAATGGAAAGGTAGAGATGACAGGAAATTCCGTAAAGCTGGCGCAGAAGAAGAGAGTAGAGTTTCTATGGATAGAGACGCTTACAGAATGTCTGGAGTCAGCGCTGGAAAAGACTGGAGATCACCTGGAAAGCTGCCTTTTGGATCGTGAAAAGAGGAAAGAACTGATCGCCTGCCTGTATGATGTGATGGAAAAGAGAAATGTGGAGTATGCAGTCAGCAAATATAATACGGACAGACTGATAGATTTCATAGAGCTTTATCAATGCGTGAGTTTAGAGGAAGCGGATTCTTCGGCGTGGATAGAAACAATGCTGAAGAGAGCGGCAGAGGAGAACAGAAAGCTGCCGCAGCGAAAAGACAGAACGCAGTTGGATGCGGTGAAGGATTATCTGGCCGTGGTTGCTAAGGAGAATGGTTATCACTACAGTATGCAGTTGTGGATGCCGGCGCTTGGAAACAGAATTTATCTGGAAGAGTTTTCGGAATACCGGGAAAGTGCATTTTCCTATGCCGGATGGCAGGAGCCGAAGGGTGAATGGTCTTTGAATCTTCTTCTTGGACAGATGGATGACCCTGCCAACCAGAATCAGATGCCATTGGAATTTGATTTTGCCGAGAATGGGCATCTGGCAATCTGCGGGAATGTCGTAAGTGGAAAGAGCACCATGATGCAGACTTTGCTGTATGCGTTGGTTCAGAAGTATACACCGGAGACCGTAAATATCTATGCGATTGATTTCAGCAGTAAAATGATGGCTCCTTTTGAAGCAGCTCCGCATGTGGGAGGTGTGATGT
>CAJKKX010000035.1 GCA_905200565.1 uncultured Lachnospiraceae bacterium | reverse complement strand
GAACTGTTGGAAAATGGAGTGGAGCGTATTTCCTCCAATGATTTGAGCAAGAGAATGAAAGTTACGGCATCTCAGATCAGACAGGATCTGAATAACTTTGGCGGATTTGGCCAGCAGGGATATGGATATAATGTGAAATATTTGTATACGGAGATTGGTAAGATACTCGGGTTGGAGCAGCATCATAATATTATTATTATCGGGGCAGGTAATCTTGGACAGGCGTTAGCGAATTATGCAGATTTTGAGAAACGAGGCTTCATTCTGAAGGGGATTTTTGATGTTAATCCGACTTTGGCAGATGTATCAATCCGCGGTGTTCCGGTTCGGATGATGGATGAATTGGAACAGTTTGTCAGAGAGAATGATATAGAGATCGGTGTGCTGACGATTCCCAAGACAAAGGCAGTTGAAGTGGCGAATAACCTGGTGAATAATGGTGTTCGGGCAATTTGGAATTTTGCTCACATTGATTTGAATCTTCCTGAAAATGTGATTGTTGAAAATGTGCATTTATCAGAAAGTCTGATGCGGCTGTCTTATAATATCAGCCGGTATCATGAAGAACATAAAGAAAGTAAGTAAAAAGACATTGCGGCGTGTATGGAAGGCCTGTATAACGGGCTTTTTTTACACGTTGTTTTGTATAACGGACATTGTCATAAAATAGTCGAAGAAGGTGGAAGAATGATATATTTTCCAGATGCAGGGCAGATGAAGGCGGCGGACAGATACACCATTGATGTGTTGGGAATTCCATCGCTGGAACTTATGGAAAGAGCGGCGGAAAGTTGTGTACAGATTATGGAGGCGGAAGGCATTGACTTGTCGAAAATATGCGTGATATGCGGATCGGGAAATAACGGCGGAGACGGATTCGCCATTGCACGGATGCTGAAGGAGAAGAAGTTGGATGTGGAGCTTGTCTTTATCGGAAAGGAAGTTAGCTGTACGGAGGAAACCAGGAGGCAGATGCAGTTATTTCAGAAAGTTGGCGGAAGAATAAGCAACACTTATGAAGAGAAAGAATATAGTGTAATAGTAGATGCAATATTTGGTGTAGGCCTCAGCAGACCGATTGAAGGGAAATATTTCGAGATTATAGAATCTTTGAACCGCTCTAAAGCTGTGAGAGTGGCTGTAGATATTCCTTCTGGCATATCAGCAGATACAGGATGTGTGATGGGAACGGCTGTTCGCGCGGATCTGACGGTTACTTTCCAGAAAAGGAAACTTGGTCTTATCTTTTATCCCGGATGTGAGTATGCAGGAAGAGTGTTTATTGCCGATATTGGAATTTGCACAGAGAAAATGGAAGAGGATGCAGAGACTGTGTTTTCTTATGAGCCTTCACTGTTTTCAGAACTCTTGCCGGAACGAAAACCGGATTCTCATAAAGGAACTTATGGAAAAGTGCTGATTATTGCAGGGAGTAAGGGAATGGCCGGAGCTGCGTACTTGAATGCATTGTCCGCTTATCGGACAGGTGCCGGGCTGGTTCAGATTTATACGGTGGAAGAGAACAGAATGATTCTGCAGCAGCTTTTGCCAGAAGCAATTATTACGGCATATGATTCTTATGATGAAGAGGAAGTACGAGGGCTTCTGACGTGGGCAGATGTTGTGTGTATTGGTTCGGGAATCGGCGTCAATGAGTGCTCGGAAAAGATTTTGGAGATGGTTGTAAAGAATGTTCAGGTACCTTGCGTTGTTGATGCGGATGGACTGAATATTTTAGCAGGACATCCGCAGTATCTGGAAGGAATATCTGCCGGGCAATTTGTATTTACCCCACATCTGAAAGAAATGTCCAGACTGACACGGATAGATGTAGAAACATTGAAGAGCCGCAGAATAGATGCAGCCAGAGCATTTGCAGAAAAATATCCCGTTGTCTGCGTTATGAAAGATGCCAGAACGGTGGTGGCCTGTGCAGGCAGACAGACCTACGTAAATATTAGTGGGAATGCAGCTATGGCGAAAGCTGGTTCTGGCGATGTGCTGGCGGGTATCATTACAGGTCTTTTGGCTCAGGGCAAGGATTGCTTTGAAGGCGCATGTATAGGAGTGCTTCTGCATGGAATGGCGGGAGATGCGGCAAAGGTTGAGAAAGGCAGCTATAGTGTACTGGCAAGAGAGCTGGCGGATGGAATCGCGGCTGTGCTCAGCCGGAAGGAGGATTAAGAGAGCATGAAAAAGTACAGCAGAGTATGCGCAAGAATTGATTTGGACGCGATTGAATATAATATGGAAATGATGAAGAAGAATATAGCGGCAGATACAAAGATTATTGCCGTACTTAAGACGGATGCCTACGGGCATGGAGCAGTTCAGATCGCAAGATTGTTTGAATCTGTCGAATATATATGGGGATATGCTGTCGCAACAGCGGATGAAGCAGTTTTGCTGAAAGAAAAGGGGCTGAAAAAACCTGTTTTAGTGCTGGGTTGTGTCTTTCCGGAGCAGTGGGCGGAGATGATTGAAAAAGAAGTGCGCATGACTTGTTATTCGGAAGAAATGGCAGAGGGAGTTTCCAGTCTTGCTTTTGATATGGGAAAAAAGGCTTATCTTCACATAAAAATTGACACAGGAATGGGAAGACTTGGCTTTTCTGTATGTGAGGAAAGTGTTGATAAGATTGCAGGAATTGCAGCCATGCCTTGTCTGGTGTTGGAGGGGATGTTTACACATTTTGCGAAAGCAGATGAGACGGATAAAGGATATACGGATCAGCAGATAAAGGAATATCTGTGGATGAAGAAAGCGCTGGAGGAAAGAAAAATCTGCTTTCCATATTGTCATTGTTCTAACAGTGCCGGAATTATAGATATAAAAGAAGCCAATATGGATCTTGTCCGCGCCGGGATTTCTATTTACGGAATGTATCCGTCGGAAGAAGTGAGAAAAGAGAATGTCCCATTAAAACCTGCAATGGAATTAATCAGCCATGTAACTTATGTAAAATGGATAGAGGCAGGGACGTCCGTTAGCTACGGGGGAACATATACGGCAAAAGAGAAGCGGAAGATTGCTACCATTCCGGTAGGCTATGGCGACGGTTATCCCAGAAGCTTGTCTAACAAAGGCTACGTGTTGATTCATGGCAGGAAGGCGCCAATCTGTGGAAGAGTGTGCATGGATCAGTTTATGGTTGATGTTACAGAAATTGAAGATGTAAAATTCGGAGATAGAGTTGTCCTTGTAGGATATGATGGGGCAGAACATCTTCCGGTGGAGACACTTGGCGATATTTCCGGCAGATTTAATTATGAATTTGTCTGTTGTCTCAGTAAACGTATACCAAGGGAATATCTGCGTCAGGGTAAATTGGTAAAGCAGATTGATTTTTTCACGTAGGTAAAAATAAAACTCTGCAGAATACATCCGAAAAAGATGGAAATACTTATTTTATCTTAGAAAATCGGAGTGTGAAATAGAGTGCAGGTAAGACGTGGAGATATTTATTATGCAGATTTAAGTCCGGTAGTGGGTTCAGAACAGGGAGGCATCAGGCCGGTGCTGATTATTCAGAATGATATTGGGAACAGGCACAGTCCAACTGTGATCTGTGCGGCGATCACTTCCCGCATGAATAAGGCAAAGCTTCCGACACATGTGGAAATTGATGCACGCAAATATCAGATTGTCAAGAATTCGGTTATTCTGCTGGAGCAGATTCGTACGATTGATAAACAAAGGCTCAAAGATATGGTTTGCCATTTGGATAAAGAACTAATGAATAAAGTAGATGAAGCAATTAAAGTTAGTTTTGAGCTTCATACATAGAAAAGGAGCATAGGCGAAAAATGGAAGAAGGCAGTTTATTTCTGCGGATGAAGGAAATATTTCAGGGAGAAAATGGGCAGAAGGAAGTCCTGGGGAAAGAGGCGGCGGATTTAATTCGAAATATTTTCCGGTATATGGATAAAGATGCAAAAGATATCATGACGCACCGGAGAGATATTGTGGCGATTGACGGAGAAGAAACGCTGGAAAAGGCGTTAAAGTTTATGTTAGATGAAAAGTTTTCACGCTTTCCAATTTACAGGGAAGATATTGATGAAATTATTGGAATCTTTCATTTGAGAGATGCGATGAAAGCTTATCTGGACAAAACGCTCCGGGAAACTCCGGTAAAAGACCTTGAAATGTACATACGTCCGGTAGCATTTATTCCGGAAACGAAGAGTATCGACAGACTTTTCAAGGAAATGCAGGCAGAGAAAAACCACATAGCCGTTGTACTGGATGAATATGGTCAGACTTCGGGTATTGTGGCAATGGAAGATATTCTGGAAGAGATTGTCGGAAATATCATGGACGAGTATGATGAAGAGGAAGAAACGATTGTCTGTCAGGCGGATGGCTCTTATATTGTAAATGGGTTTATCGATCTGGAAGATTTGGAAGACTTGATGGGGCTTAGTTTTGACAAAGAAGAGTATGAGACGCTTAATGGATTCCTGATTGCGGAGCTTGACCGGATACCGGGAGAGAATGAGCGATGTGCCGTAGAATATGAAGGATATCGCTTTACGATATTATCTGTAGACAATAATACAATTCAATCTGTGAAAATGGAAAGGATTGCAAAAAACGAACAGGAGTGATAAGATAGAAAGTGTGAGTAAAAATTAGGAAGATACAAGGAGAGATCAAGACATGTCAGGACATTCAAAATTTGCCAATATTAAGCATAAGAAAGAGAGAAATGATGCCGCAAAGGGAAAGATTTTTACGAAGATCGGGAAAGAGCTTGCTGTTGCGGTAAAGGAAGGCGGAAGTGCAGATCCTGCGAATAACAGCCGTCTCCGCGATGTGATTGCAAAGGCGAAAGCGAATAATATGCCCAATGACACCATTGACAGAAGTATTAAGAAAGCGGCAGGCGATGCCAATTCTGCTAATTATGAGCATATTACATATGAGGGATATGGTCCGAATGGAACGGCAATCATTGTAGAGACACTTACTGACAATAAGAATCGTACGGCATCTAATGTAAAGAGCGCATTTACTAAAGGAAGCGGAAATGTGGGAACACCGGGATGCGTATCTTTTATGTTTGATAAAAAAGGACAGATCATTATCGACAAAGAAGAATATGAAGGGGATGCGGATGATCTGATGATGCAGGCGCTTGACGCGGGGGCTTTCTGCGCCGTGGTCGGCGGAGCAATCACCAGGCCGCAGGAGATTACCAAACGCTTTGTGGAGGTTTTATGAACAGTTGTAATACTGCCGTTGTTGACATCGGCGGCACCAATATCAAATACGGGTTTCTTCCTGCCGGCGCACAAACGCCGCAATTCACCAAAGAAGCGCCAACCAATGCACATTTAGGCGGCACAGCTCTGATGGAAACTGTTCAGGCGCTTTTGCGCGCGCTCCCCGCCTTTGAACGGATCGGCGTAAGCCCCTGCGGCCAGGTTGACCGCCAAACGGGCGGTATCCGGTATGCGACGGATAATGTGCCCCGCTATACCGGCACGCCGGTACGCTCCTTATTAGAAGAGGCATTCGGCGTGCCGGTAGCGGTGGAAAACGACGTCAACGCCGCCGCTTTAGGCGAAGCGCACTTTGGCGCGGGGCGCGGCTGCCAGCATTTTTTGTGCCTGACTTATGGCACTGGAATCGGGGGCGCGGCCATTCTCAATGGCGAGCTCTACACCGGCTTTCACGGCGCGGCCGGGGAATTCGGCCACATCGTAACACATGCTGGAGGGCGCAAATGCACTTGCGGAGGAGAAGGCTGCTATGAAACCTATGCCTCCACACGCGCGCTAACCAGGGAAGCCGAATCACTTTTGGGCCATCCGGTCAACGGGCGGGAGCTTTTTGCCCTCTTGCATCATGGAAATCAAGCGATTGTGCAATTGGTCGACAGCTGGATTGGAGAAATTGCCATCGGCCTCGCCGGGCTGGCCTACAGCCTTGATCCGGAGCGCATCGTGCTCGGCGGAGGGATTATGAAGGAGCCCTATCTCCTGCCGCGCCTAAAGCAAGCACTGGACGCCCGGCTGATGCCAAGCTACCGTGATATTGCTCTTGTGCCTGCGCAGCTTGGAAACACAGCGGGCTTGATGGGGGCTTATTGGGCAGCCGCTCAGCTGACTGGCGAAAAGAACGGAGCGGGAAGTTTGCTATAATAAGCTTCCCGCTCCATTCTACTATCTTTCGGCGCCTGCATGTATCTTTTCTGTGAAATCCGTGCCCATTTGGGGCCGTTCCATGTGTATTTCTGCAAACGGATGTTTGATTCCGCCGGGATGGCTCTGCAATTTTATCTCTGAGCGAGCTTTAATAGACCCTTCTCTTTTAAAACTCCATATCCAGCCCTACCATTATTCTATTTCGCATTTTTGTGATCGGCTCCGGCCAACCGTTGCAATGGAATCCTGCCTTCCTACACAGATGTGTTCCTGATCTAGGATTCCCTCTCCCGGCAAATGACAAAGGCTGGATCCACCTCATAAGGGATGGCGAAAACAGGCATGCCGGAGGAATACGGCGCGATTTCATACAGCCCAAAATAAACCATGACTGCATCCTGCGTCAAATAAAATCGCCTTGGATCAAAATTCTGTACCACCAACTCTCTGTAATTATCAAAATAGGAGGAAGGGTCCCGCGCGATCTGAGTGATGATCTGCCGAAGGATCATTTGCCTGCAATCGCGATGCCTTGGAAACAGGTCGCATAGCGCAAAGCGCCTGCCCGTGCGAAGGTTCCAGTTATCCGCCGTGCGCACCGTCATACCGTGCGCGCCGCCTGTAAACTGATATTCATCCGTATACAGGCTGACGATACAGGCACGGTTCAAAGTTACGTTAAACGTGTTTTCCAATTCATAAGGCAGTGCAACGCCTCCCATTTGCTGCTTTCTGACCGCAGCAGGATAGAGCTGCGATGTGGCAAACTGCCGGCGTTGCAGCGCTTCCCCCCTATAATGGTTGTTGATCTGGCGCGCTTGTTGAGCAAAACGCTGAGAAAAAAACTGCGGAAAAACAATCCGCCAATGCAGGACTGCCTTTCTCTGTGAAAACATTGTGTTTTGCATGGTAAAGCTCTGAATGACCGCAGCAGGTAAATTCTGATTCATCCATTTACGCACCCTTCCATAAAAAATATGATCTCCTTTATCCTATGTATCCGGTATCCAGGTGTCCACAAAAAAGCAGGCTAAAAAAGGTTCTGCTTTCCAAATATGCGGAAATCAATTATAATAGAAGTCAATTATTCACCAATTTGGTCGTTTTGAGGAAAGGAATCGATAAAAATGACAGCATGGATCATGAGAGCGCTCTCCGCACTGCTGGCGGCGGCAATACTACTCGCCGCACCCACACCATCCGCCCCCGTGGCTGTATCGCAGCAATCCACAAAAACACAGCAGGTGCAGCAGGCGCCTAAAGAGGAAGAAACGCAAAAGCCGCCTATCCCCGATCCTGCAAAATCAACCCTCCCGATAAAAGCTGATCCGGAAGAACCACAGCCCACAGCGCAAAAAGAAGCCACAGCCGTGAAAACTGACGCGCCCCGACAAACGCCTGCAAAAGCGGTTCCCTCATCGGCACAGCAGGGGGAGCCTACCACCGAACCGGATGCGGCGGATAAGCCCTCTCTTGCTGATCTGGGCCCACAATTTTGGGAAATTGTTGAGCTGACGCTCAACGGCAAATTTATGTCCTCCCAAAACCCAAAGCTTGTGGCGTTTGCGCAGCCCTTTTATCAGTGGTTGAGCGACAATGATTATTTTGATATCAATATCGTTTACGATGAAGACCGCAATGTTTTTCGAGATGACGGGCAGCGCGGCATCGTGGCCATCGGCTTTGATTACGACGCAACGCAGGGCATCTATTTTTCCGCGCACGACCCATGGATGCGCAAGCTCGGCTACTGCGAGCTATATGATCAGATTGCGCCCCATTTCGGCTATTATCTTGACACCAAGCGGTTTCAATTTGACTACGACGGTTACGAATGGATGCTTCAGGTGTGGAAAGGCGAATACCTCTGGTGCGCTACTGGCGCGGAGATGGGGCTTTATTACCGTGAGCCCGGTTCGACCCTGACGGATGATTTTTACAACACTATCCCGGATGAGAAAATGATCCCGATGGAAATGACGCTCTATCACAATGGAAAATACAAATTCAAGCGTGAGATGGAAAAAACATGGTGGCAGACCGGATTCATCTTCTGCTATATGTGTGAGCCGGAGGAAGTCGCCGTTGAAGCAAGGGTTGAATTCCCCAATGCAGAAATGCGGGACGCCTTCCTGACCGCGCTGGAGGGCGAAGGCTATGTCCGCAACGAAACCTATACGTTGGACGGAAATGTTGTTTGCTTTGCATACTAATTATTTTTGGAAAGGGGCGGCGCAATGCTTCGTGTATTTTTAATTGCTGACCCGCACTATTTCTCCCCTCAAATTTATGAGCCGGATAGCCGCGCTTACCTACTCCGGGAGCAGGGCGATCAAATCTGTTTAAAGGAATCCCCAGCCATTATTGACGCTGCGTTTGATTTTATGGCACAGTGCGGCGATACTGATATTATCCTAATCCCAGGCGACCTGATCAACTGCGGCGAAAAAATCTGCCATATGGAATTCATCGAGCGCCTTCAGGCACTGCGCCGGGCCGGGAAAAGGGTTTATGTGACGACGGCTACCCATGACTACATCGGCAAAGGCTACGATGAAAATGATTTCTTCCGGGCGATGCGTTTCAGCGGAACCGAACCAACGCCGGTGGAGGCGACGCACCGGGATGACCTTCGCTCGCTCTATGCGGAGTTCGGCCCCAATGACGCGCTCAGCATCCATCAACAAAGCATGTCCTACTGTGTAAAGCTGGGGGAGGGTATCCGCCTGCTCGCGTTAAACGACGATGGCAACGGGCGCTCTTTCATCGGCTTTTCTGAGGATTGCCTCCATTGGATTTTTGAGCAGATCAAGGCCGCCAAGGAGAGCGGGGATTACCTGTTCGCCATGTCACACCACCCATTGCTTTATCCATTTGAGCTTTTGGAGCATATTCCCGGCTACGATGTGATCCATGGCGGCAAAGAGCTCGCCGCCCGATTGGCGGACGCCGGCATTCAGCTCTTTTTAACCGCGCACACCCATCAGCAGAATATCACAAAGCTCACCTCTGCACGGGGCAATGAGATCTACGACGTGTCAACTGCATCCCTGGTTGGCGCCGGCGCTTGTATCCGAAAAATTCAGTTTGATGCTGGTAAGATTTTGATCTCCTCTCTCCCGATCGTTCACGTTCCGCATTGGGATATGGAAGGGCTAACCTATGCCGAATATTTTAGAAAGCACCATTTTACTGCGGTATACCGGTCATTTCTGGAAGCAGCTGCACACGACACGCGCAAGCTCGCCTCCATGCTGGATGTTTCCTCCCGGCCGGTCAGGCTTCTGCTGCCGCTGCTGAAAATTCCAGCCCGGTATTTTGATAAGCTTACCTTTGCAGCGCTCGCCAAAAAGAGCAAACGGTACCATCAGATTCCCCCTGAAAAATACGGCGCCCTCATGCAGCGCTATGTGAAAGACGCTGTTTTTCAAATCATTGAATGTTTTTGCAGCGGAAACCCGCCTTATCACCCGGATACAATGGAATACCAAATCCTCATGGCATATTTAAAAAAATTAGAGCACAGGCTGCATATGCTCCCGATTCCCATGCCCAAGTTTTTGGCGGAAAAACCGCTGGCAGAATGGATCCGGCCATTTTTGTACAACACCCGGACGGGGGATGACAACCAGCTGATAATTGCCCGGTCGGATCAAAACTGATTCCCTTTATGCCACAAAAACGTGCGAGGCAGGAGATGCATCTCCCGCCTCGCATCATTTTTATCACATGAACAGATGAACAGGCTAAAAGGGCCGGCGGAGACGAAATAGAAGCCTCCGCCGGCCTTGTTTTACGATCAAATTTTTCTATGCCGTTGGAAGATTTAGCCTGGAAAGGATCTCCCTTTTCACGCGGTTGATCGCATCCCGTTGTTCCTTTGAATAGCAATTGAATTCATTTTCCTTCACATCCTGGAAATAGATTGTCTCGCTTTCATCCAAGATAGGGGGCTCGGTGATCTCGGGCAGGAAGTAGGAGGCTTCCAAGCTCGCCGCCCGGTAAACGTCCCGCTCCAGCCGCGCCTGATAGGCAGGATGAAATATAATCTTTTTGGCAAATACAATGTATTCCCTGCCTGGCTGCATCGGATTAAAGGGCGATACGTCAAAATAAGTAACCTTGCCTGTTGCCGCCTTTGAGAAAAAGGAAATCTCGTAAAAATCAATGAGATCGCCGGCCTTTACATCACCCTTAAGCACCTCTTTGATCCGAAGCGGAACCAGAAGCGCCTGGAATTGATACTCTTCCGGCCCGGCTACCTCGGCGCGGACGATGATATCCGCTTGAAAAAGCGAGTCCTGGAAGGTTCCAGTCCCCTCTTTGTCGCCCGACAGAATAACTTTGCTGTGGTACAAAATCTTTGTATCCGGTGATTTTGCCGCGTCCGCCACATCGTGCCGGTAGCTTGCGCGGGTCAACGCCCCCAAAAGGAGCGCGCCCACTGTCATCACCGCCATCAC
>CAJKKX010000034.1 GCA_905200565.1 uncultured Lachnospiraceae bacterium | reverse complement strand
TCCAAAATGCTTACCGCATTCGTATCCAGATTTCTGGCATGGAAATACGATATTCCCTCTGCAAACAACGATGCCTGATGTTCAAGCTCATCCAGACTCTCCTTGTCCAGCGGTTCCGTAAGTGGCTCTCCAAAAATATTAACTCCGCTATATCCCTCCTGGTAAATAGATACGATATTTCCGTAACTGTCTACTACGAAAGAGAGATTATTTTCTTCCATCCCCTGGCTGTATGCTTTTCGGAATTTACTTTCGTCAATACACAGAAGCACACACCCAACTGCCCCTTTTTCATAGTTATTAAAATCTGTTAGCTGATGCGCGATATAAAAAAAGGAGTGCGTACCATACCGGCTGTCCTCCCTGGTCAGCAATCCGGAGTATACACTGTCCTTCTGTTCCATTGCCTGTTTTGCCAGCGTATGATGAAGCGTCTCATCATCAAAGCACAGGCTTTCCTGCCCGGAATGTGTAATATTATCATAAAAGCATTCATCTCCGTATTTTCCCACAAGTGCAATCCCGAGAATATCATCATTCAAATAAATCAGGTCCTGCATCTTGCTGCCCAGGGAGTGCATTGACAAATAATATTCTTCTCCATCCCACGAATTAATAATATCTAAATCCTCCACATAGGAAGTGTTTGTATATATTTCCTGTATAATACTATCATATCGTTCAAACGCAGCCTGGATGCTTCCTGCACTTTGTCCAAGATTTTCATCAATCAATTCCCTTGCCTGTTCTGTAATAATTGTTGCACTTAAGTGGTATGCAATCAACAAAATCATTCCGATCTGCAGCAAAGAAATAGACAACAAAATGGCAAGTATCTTTTTGGCCAGTTCCATAGACCGGTATCTTGCAATTAATCTTTTTTTCAAATTCATACCTACACCTTATCTATCATTTGATGTTGACGTATAGAATCAGCCCTCGTCTTGCGACGAGGGCTACTTCTACCGGGATTTCTTTTTAAGGTGCTACCCTGCACCATATCTTCATCTTTCGACTCACTTTCATTATATGTGAAATCAGCAAAAACCGCAAGACAATCTCCAAAAATTTTTATTCAGCCTCATTCGCAAGTATGACCCGGCAGCGCTTTTTATAGCAGGCAATTCCATATTTTAAGATATGCTCTGCGCCTTCTTCCCTAAGCGCTTCTTCATACCGGTTCGCTTCTATCTGTTCGAGTGCTTCCCGGCAGCCCTCCTCCAGCCTGCCGTTTTGGGCGTATTTTACTTCAATTACAATGCCCAGCTCTTCCTCGTCCATGTAAAGCAGAATATCGCTGTAGCCGTCTCCCGCTTCCCGGTTTGAGGATACAATCCAGGCATGATAGCTGCCAAGGATTCCAAGTAAAATACCATGATAGAAGTTTTCTTTTAATTGCTTTTTTACGAAGGTATCGCGGATGCTGATTGTCTTTTTTAAGAACTGCGAAAACTGCTTTTCCACTTCTTCCGCATTTCCTTCCTGCAGCGCACGGCAGAAATCGTCCACCGTCTCCCTGTTTTTCCGGATATCCTCTTTAAAAAGCGTCATAATCTGTTCTGTAAAGATTTCACGGATTTCCATATTGGGAATGGCAAGGCTGAAAAGCTTCTTTTCCGGTTTTCCCCTCTGGGTAAGATATCCTGTCGTAAAGAGGACGCTCCACAGATTCTCAATCGAGCTGTACATATCCTGATAGGTCAGCTCCTGATGAATCTCCTTTTTGATTGTCTCTCCGGCAATCAGCCGTTCAATCTCCTGCTTTGTCGGTTCCATATCCGCCTGCTGGATGAATCGCTTTACCGCATCATTGCTGCTGGTATTTGACCAGTAATTCTGAGGCTGCGCCTCAGAATCCGCCCTCAGCGAATCACAATAATTGAGCACATCCCAAGGGCAATATACGCCCACATCTCCGAACTGATATCCGTCATACCACTCTTTTGCCGCCTCATAGCTTCCGGATAATCCGTAATAGTCTAACAATTCCCTCACTTCTGCATCTGTGAACCCAAAATATTCATCAAACCGCACATCTGCTATGGACAGCACCCGCAGATTATTCAGCCCGGTAAAGATACTTTCTTTTGAAATCCGCATACAGCCAGTCAGCACCGCGAACTGCAGATTTTCATTTGTTTTCAGCGTCTGTTCAAACAGATTGCGGATCAGCACTATCATCTGCTCATAATATCCCTGGCTGAACGCTTTTGCCAGCGGAACATCATATTCATCGAGCAGAATTACCACTTTCTGACCGTAATGCTTTCTCAGCAGTCCCGATAATTCACGCAGACTTCCAAAAAGCGTTGCATCGTCCATTTTACGGCTCAAAAGATCTGAGAATTTCTCCTTATCGTACTGCGTAAGCCTGTCACTTTCCAGAAGATACTGCATCCGGCTGGCTTCCTCATTAATCGTCCATACTGCCATAGCCCTCGCAGTTTCATAATTCCCCGCGTTAATTCCTTTTAAAGATACGGAAATCACCGGAAATTTCCCCATATATTCCTCGCAGAGCGCTGTCGCCTCCGAAATTTTCAGTCCGTCAAAAATGGATTTATCCGTATTCAAATCGAAAAAATATTTCAGCATACTCATATTTAAAGATTTGCCAAATCTTCTCGGACGGGTAAAAAGATTCACCTTCGCCCAGTTTTCAAGCAGCTCCCGAATCATTTCCGTTTTATCTACGTAGTAAAAGCCTTCCGTCCGGATTTCCTGAAAATCCTCAATCCCGATGGGGAGTTTCTTTTTCCTCATTTCCATGCCATCATCACGCTCCTGTCCCTGTCTCCGGACCGTTTTGCCGGTTTCCCTGATTTTTCACCTGCTTCTTTTCTTCATCTTAGCATGAAACAGAGGTTACGGCAAGCAAAGCTTTTGCATCAAGCACAGCAGCGCGCCTGCCAAACTGGACGAATTACAATTTTTTCTGTCTTATTGACCGGAATATATCGACAATCCTCTGCAATATGTTACAAACTTCTTAAAATAGAAAGTTTATAGAATCGATACTACAAACTTGTTTTTTTCTGAAATTTATGATACGATTTTCCATGAAAGGTGGTGCTATCTTTATGCAAAAAACAACGCTGCGAAAACGTGACCTTTATCTGAACCGGCTTATTGCATTCCAGGATACGGAAATGATTAAAGTCATGACCGGTATCCGTCGCTGCGGTAAATCCAGTCTGATGAAGCTGATGGTGAAGCATTTGCGGGAAACCGGTATAAAAGATGACCAGATTATCGAAATGAATTTTGAATCCATGAGTATTCCGGATATGGACGCGAGAGGATTTTATGAATATGTAAAGGCACGCATCTGCCCGGATAAACGGACGTACCTCTTTTTCGACGAGGTTCAGAAGGTGCCGGGCTGGGAAAATGCCGTCAACTCTTTCCGGGTAGACTTTGACTGCGACATTTACATTACCGGTTCCAATGCTTATCTGCTTTCTTCCGAGCTTTCCACTTACCTGTCCGGACGATATGTAGAAATCCGGGTGCTGCCACTATCCTTTAAAGAGTTTCTGGATTTTCACGGCTATACACTGACAGAGCGGAAATCGCCTGCGGGCGATATCCGGAAACGCATTACTGATGAAGAAGGTGAGGTCTATGACGTCAGAGAGCTTTTCGACGCTTACGCCAGATTTGGCGGTATGCCCATGCTTGCCGATATCGGTCTGGAAACCGACCGGGTGACAGCCGCTTTAGACGGCGTATATTCCGCTGCCGTAATCAATGACATTCTGGAACGGGACAAGAGAACAGGACAGCGGCGCATCACAGATCCCATCCTGCTGAGGAAAATCATTTTGTTTCTGGCAGACAATATCGGAAATAATACCTCGGCTACTTCTATCGGGAACACGCTGGTTGATGAAGGACTGCTTGAAGGCGGAACGCGAAAAACAAAGCCCGCTGTGCAGACGATCCAGGCTTATATTGAAGCTCTGACAGAAGCCTATATTTTCTATGAAATCAAACGCTTTGATATTAAAGGAAAGGAATATCTGCGTACACTGGGCAAATATTATATTGTGGACATTGGTCTGCGCAATTACCTGCTGGGCTATCGTGACGGCGACAGCGGACATATTCTGGAAAATATTATTTACTTTGAACTGCTGCGCCGCGGCTATGATGTGGCTATCGGCAAAATTGACAATCAGGAAGTCGACTTTATTGCCACCAAAACAGATGAGAAAAAGTATATCCAGGTTACCGAATCCATGACGGCTCCCGAAACGAGAGAGCGCGAGCTTGCGCCTCTGCGTAAAATCCGGGATAATTACGAAAAGCTTGTCATTGCTCTGGAATGTAATCTGTCCCGGACACAGGACGGCATTAAGATTGTAAACGCTCTGGATTTTCTTCTGGAATGACGCAGCCCCGGCAGTCTGGAGGAACAGATGCGCAAAGAAGAATGCTGGGACAGGAAAGCTCCCCGCCCGGCAGTGAATGGTTTCACTCTCTGCCGGGCGGGGAACTTTTTTTCAGAATCTGTATTCCGGCGCTGTTTATGAATCTGCCGTCATACTCTGCAGCTTTTTATTATGCTTTGCCCGGTGAATAAATGCCAGTACGCCCCACAGAAGCAGCAGCGCAGCCACGCCGATATCCAGCCAGAGCAGATATCCATGCCACAGCGGCGGATTATATCCGATTACTTCCGCATTCATGGCGTTTGAATTTACAAAGGAGTACAAAATATTTTTCGTTGCATTTCGCAGTACGATTGCATCGCCATTTTCGGAGGGATCGGCATCTGGCCACATACTGGTTTCCAGGGTCGCCAGGTCAAGGTCGCCGCCTGCATAGAACATCTGACGCGGTACCATGTATTGCGGAATCGTATTGAAATCGCAGATAACAGTTCCCCTGAAGCCCCATTCATCGCGCAGGATTTCTGTCAGCAGACGATAGTCACCGCCGGTCCAGCGCGCGCCGATGCGGTTAAAGGAGCTCATGATACCGCGGCTTTCTCCATTCTTGACAGCCAGCTCAAACGGCTTCAGATAGATTTCGCGAAGGCTCTGCTCCGTAACCCAGGAAAGGTCTCCTCCGATGGAACGGTGTGTCTCCTGCTCATTTGCCGCAAAATGCTTCAGCATGGGAACGACACCCTTTGCCTGCAATCCACGGATCTGTGCGGATGCCATCATACCGGAAATATACGGGTCCTCGGAATAATATTCTGAGCAGCGTCCGCCAAACGGGCTGCGGTGAATATTTACGCCCGGCGCATAAATGCTGGAATATGGCTGGGAAGTTGCTTTATCGCCAAGGATACCTTCCTCTCCCATTGCTTCTCCGATTTCCTCCAGCAATGCATCATTCCATGTCGCCGCCATTACCGGCTCGCTCACGTACTGACAGGTACCGTTCACCTGCTCGCTGTTCATAAAGCAGGTAAAGCCCGCCGGGCCGTCGCCGTGTATCGTGGCGGGCAGTCCCACCGTTTCCAGCGCTTTCGTGTGATACGCGCCGTTGTTAATCAGCTCCAGCATCTCCTCTTCACTGCAGGCATCAAGGATTTCTTCCCAACGGTCATCATCATAATCAACGATCGCATGATAGTCCGCTGCAGGCGTTTCCGGCAGCAAATCACGCAGAACGCTGATCACATCCTCTCCGAACCAGGGCGCATCCTCTTCCTCAAAGTCGGTCGGATTATTGGTTTCAATATCTTCGATCTGGGCAAGCAGCTCTGCGCTTCCGGCATGTGTTTCGTCCGTCTGTGCTGTGGGCCAGGTTCCCTCCCAGTCTGCACGGGAAAGCACAGTGTCCAGCTGCCAGTCGCTGTCCAGATTATCCTCTATGCCCGTATAGCGGTTGACGACCTCATTGCCTGTCACCAGATCTTCTCCAATCTGAATATCCTCAGGCAATGTCAGTGTAATCGCGCTCTCTTCCTCATGCGCGTTGCGGGATACATACAGGGTATATTCGCCCGCCTCCAGTTCATATCCGCAGAAACCATTCTCGTTTGCATCCCGGTAATCATAGCTGGCTGCAGAATACGGTTCAAAGGAAACCGTCACAGTTTCACTCTCCCCCGGCTGCAGAAGAGATGTTTTCGCATATCCTGCCAGCACCTTATGGGCTTTTTCAATGCCGCCCTCCGTATATGGAGCAGAAACATAAAGCTGGACCACTTCCTTACCCGCCGTATCTCCCGTATTTTTTACCGTTACCGGAACCGTAATCACAGACTCCAGGTCAAATTCGTCTGCAGATGCCTCGCCTACATTCCACTCAAACGTCGTATAGCTTAATCCATAGCCGAAGGGATACGTCACATTTTCCTCGTACCATTCTTCTCCGTCCGTCAGCCCGCGTGTTTCATAATAGCGGTAACCAACGTAAATGCCTTCTTCATAATCAACAGAATAATACATACCGGCATCATATTTATCCGTCGTCTGGTCCGTATGCCCGGTTCCAAAATTCTGGAAGGAAGGATTCTGTGTGAAATCAGACGCCCAGGTGTCCACCAGACGTCCGGAGGGATTCACTTCTCCATTTAAAATCTCTCCCAGCGCCGTGATTCCGTTGGAGCCGGTAAAACCAATCCATACGGCTGCGTCAATCTTATCCGCAAAAGCAGCATAGGCGCTGTCTTTTAAAAAGGTTGCCTCAAAGCTGGAAGGCACGTTAAATACTACGACTACATGCTCAAAGCCTTCCTCACATACAGCAGCTAACAGATCGCGTTCATTCTGATCCAGCTCCAGATAATGACTGTCCGCACTCACCGCTCCCTCTGTCGTTCCCTGATAACGCGGCAGGTCAAAGCCTTCGCCTCCTATACGTGTAATCACCACCAGGGCAGCATCTTTGTAAGAATCATAGCTTGCCTTTACCGTATCCGTATACTTGCTCTGGGGCGTTTCCGCCGTTGCAATGCGCTGATTATCACCGCTGTCCAGGTCGCTGGAGTTTGCGGAACGCGCCGGACCGGACGCCCCGTTGTCCTCATAAAATTTTTTAAGCGTCTGGTTAATATCAAATCCTGCATTCTCCAGACTGTCATACAGATCCTGGTTATTGCTGGTATCAAAGCCGCCGGAACCGGACCCGCCATAAGACAGATTTACGCTGTTTTTTCCAAAAACGCTGATTTTTGCTCCTTTTTGCAGCGGCAATGTTTCCGCCTCATTTTTCAGGAGCACAAAGCCCTCCTCTGCCGCGCGCAGATTCACCTCCTGCGCATTCTGGAACGCTTCTTCCTTTGAGGAAGCATTTGTTGCCGGATACATGGATATCACATCCGTATTATAAACAGGGCGCACCCCGCCGAACACGGTATCTGCAAGGCCGCTGAAGGAATGATAGGCAAGGTAATTGCCCGCACCAAGGGCGCTGCCGATCAATACCGCCGAAATCCCCCACGCCAGTACCGCTTTCGATTTTTTCATTTTTTTCGTCTTTGCAGACATTTTCTTCACCTCTCATAATCACACGCGGCATATGCCGTGCGGATTCTGCCGCCTCTTGCATATGCCGCCATGCCCTTTTACAATTACTTCTGGTAATTTTCCGTCATCGGCAGTCCGTGATTTTCATCCCAGATTACCACTGCAGTCGTTGTGATCTTAATGCAGTCAACAATCGGTGCATTTGCCTTAAAGGTTGTACCCGAAACAGCATTGTTGTTGTTTGTCACCAGCTGAATCAGATTTTCGCCTTCCTTCAGGCTGACCCCGCTGATTTTGATAAGATCATCACAGGGTGTAATCGCTGTTGCTGTATCCGCCTCAACCGTCACCTGCGGGAACGTCAGAGCTTCGCCGTTTACAAGTACCTGATAGTCATTGCTGTCATAGCTCATGGTGACATATTCGCCGGCAATGCGGACCGTAAGCTCTGCATCATCCACATCCATATCGGAAGCCACATAAAATTCCAGTGAAATTCCCGACTCATACAGATAACCTACCATACGGTCATTGCTTGCTTCCACACTGTCATTGAAAATAATCATGCTTTCTTCCTGCGCGGAACCGGAATAACTCGGTCCGATTTTTCCGGAAAGATCAGTATCCTCCGCCTCAAACACCCAGGTCTGCGCATCCGTCGCTGTCTTTGTCCACTGCGCTTTGATCGTGGTATCGGCGGTAACCGGAGCGGAGAAATCAAAATCGTTTCCATCTTCGCCAACCCATTTTTCAAAGCTGTAGCCTGTGCGCTCCGGCGTATTGGAGGGCTGTGCCACACACGCCCCGCTTTCCACCGGATAGGTGTACTGGCTCAGCGCTGTTCCATAGTAATCATAATCAAACGTTACATTGACAAGCTCTGCTCCATCCTTCACCCACAGTGCATAAACATTTTCATCCTCCTGCACGCCGGCGCTGAAATCATACAGATGGGTATAATCGTTGTCTGCATACCATCCGGAAAATACATATCCGTCTCTTGCCGGTTCCTCCGGCTCTTTGGCAGTATCTCCCTTTGAAACCTCCTGCACCTGGTCATCGCATCCTTCTGCAATGAAGGTCACATTGCACATGCCGGCAACTACCTCCACCTTAAAGGTCAGCTTTGCTCCTTCATATTTCATCTGCACATTTTTCGTATTTACGCTTTTCATAGCAGGCGCTTTCATGGTAATCGCTTCATCCGTCATGGAAATGTAGCCTTCGCTGCCATCCTCATAAATAATTTTGACGATACCGCCCTCTGCACTGAATTCTTCTCCTACAAGATAGACCGTCTTGTCCGGAAGCTGATAAACTTCAAGCTCCTTCACCTCTTTGGAGGTATCCGGTCCCGGCAGCTCATCCGCCGCCATCGCAAAAGACGACATCATACAAAGCACTGTTACAAGCGCCAGACCAGTCCGGCTAAAAGCCTTCAAAAATTTCTTCATACCTTTTCCTTCTTTCTTGATTTTCAAACAGTTGTGACGTTTGGATTCCAAAGGTCATGTTTTTCATGCAGGCATGACCTTTAGATCCAGTATCACAGTTACTCAGCGATTGTAAGCGTTACGGTCGTCGGAATCTGTACAAATGCCGGTGAGCAAACATTTATATTATTCGGGAAAGCAGAACCAAATCCGCGGGAAAGCGGCAGATTTAAGGTAACGCCAAATTCAACCGTTCCCGCCTGAGCCGGTGTGCCGGAAATCTTCAGACCGGTATTTACGTCATAGCTGTAACCGGAATCCGTCATGACTTTTTCTAAAGTAAGACCGTATTCCGCCAGCTTCGCGATATCTTCGTCTGATACCGTATAGCCGTATTCAAACGCCTTGTAATAATTGCCAGCCGCAATATCCGCCAGTTCAATCATACGGGTATCTGTGGACTGTGAATTTGTGGACGGGATATGTCCCACTGCTTCATAGCCGTTTGCTCCATAAGGCTGCTCTGCGTCAACCCAGTACCAGTTAATAATATTGAAATCACCGCTTACTGCATCGCCGGTACCCGGAATTTCTACCGGACCGCCAAAAAGCTCAGCCGTTGCCGAAGGCACTCCGTTTCCATCGTTATCGATAACACCATTCGTATAATTGCCGAGCATCGTCACCAGTGCCTGATACGGATAAGACGGGACATCAATCGTAATTTCTGCCGCTTCACCCGTTTTCAGTTCTGTGGAAGACACATGAATCGGATCAATTACCTTCACATCTACATTTGCTTCCATCGTAATATAGCCATCAATGCCAGTGAGAACAACGCCTACCGTGAATTCCGAGATGTCCTGGGAACCGTCCGCTGTGATAACTCCGCCCTCTAACGTAAAGCCCGCCGGGAGCTCTGCTCCTTCTGCCAGACTTACCTCTGTAAAGTCAACACCTTCAAAGTTAATTGCCAGAGACTGTACTACATGAGCGTCAAAGGTCATTACCGCATCATCCAGTGTCGTATAACCATTGCGGATAGCATTTCCATTGCTGTAATTCCACAGCATTTCCTGCGCGCTCTTACGAACCGCCGCGTAATGTGTCTGGGAAGCAAAGGTACCTTCGCCGCCATCAGAAACCAGTACACAGTTATCCTCTGCGCTCCAGGTTCCCACCTCAAGGTCAACTACCGGAAGGGTCGAACCGGAACCAAGGATCTGGTTATTTCCCTGACGAACCATTAAGTCGATCGGGCAATAGGTTCCCTGCCATGCGTCCGTTTCAAAAATCGCCCGGTTATCCCACTCATCACGAACCAGCGCTTTCACAGCCGGATTAAGCTGGGAATTGATATTTCCAAGACGGTTGAAGGAACCCATAACACCGGTCGCATTTCCTTCCTTCAGAGCAGCTTCAAATGGTCTTGCATAAATTTCACGGATTACCTGCTCCGTTGCCCAGGTGAATACGCCGCCGTTAAGGTCGCGGTAGGATTCCTGGTCATTCAGCATCATATGCTTGATTTCACAGGTAACACCCTTAGAGGTAACGCCCTTTGCCACTGCAGCCGCAAACGCGCCGCCGTGCATACCATCCTGGCTGTAATACTCTACGTTACGTCCGGAAAGCGGGCTTCTGTGAATGTTCATTGCATTGCCCTGCCAGTAGGAGCAGCCCTTAAACAGCGCTTCATTACCCATCATAACACCAACGCGCTCCGCCAGCTCTACATTAAAGGAGGCTGCCAGAATCGGCGGGCACGCCCACATGGTTCCGCCTGCAAGCTGCAGCGGTGTTTCGTCAGCGCCTGCTCCTTCTAT
>CAJKKX010000033.1 GCA_905200565.1 uncultured Lachnospiraceae bacterium | reverse complement strand
GAGCTTATGACGCCGAAAGGGGTTTTGCTGAACCTGGAAATTCTGCATATGACGCAAGGGGAGAACTGGGTTTCCTGCGCCGTCCGGAAGGATGCGGGAGACGACCCGGACAGGACGGACGGGCTGGAAATCTATGCAAAGGTTGAGAAAAGGAATACGCCGGGTATCTCCATTGACGGAGGAGAGGGCGTGGGAAGGGTTACGAAAAAGGGACTGGAGCAGCCTGTCGGAAGCGCTGCCATCAATAAAGTTCCCAGGGCTATGATAGAAAAGGAACTCGAAGAAATCTGTGATGCGGCGGATTATGAGGGCGGTCTGTTCGTAACTGTGAGCGTGCCAAAAGGAGCCGGGATAGCAGCCGGAACCTTTAATCCGAGGCTTGGCATTGAAGGAGGGATTTCGATTTTGGGAACGTCCGGAATCGTAGAGCCCATGAGCGAGACGGCGCTGATCCGGAGCATCGAAGTGGAGATGCGCCAGAAGGTGGAAAACGGCGCGCAGTATCTTTTGATAACGCCGGGGAATTATGGCGCGGCTTACCTGAGGGAGCGTATGGAGCTGCCCTTTGCGGATAGCATGAAGTGCAGCAATTATGTGGGAGAAACGCTGGATATGGCGCTGGATATGGGGGTAAAAGGGATTTTGTTTGTCTCACATATCGGAAAGTTTGCAAAGGTTGCGGCTGGGATTATGAATACGCATTCCCGCTGTGCGGACGCCAGGGCGGAAGTGATGGCGGGCAATGCCCTGCGGGCGGGAATCTCGCTGGAAGGGGCAAAAGAAATCCTCCATACGGTTACGACAGACGAGGCGCTGGGCATTATAAAAAGGGAGAATCTTTTAAAGGAAACCATGAAGGAGATGACAGACAGGATTCTGTATTACCTGAATCACAGGGTTTACGGCAGAATGCTTCTTGGAGCCGTACTTTTTTCGAACGAACATGGTTATCTGGGAGAGACAGAGCATGTACAGGAGCTGACGCTGCTTCTGAAAAAGCAGCATGAGGTAACTATTCAGAACAGTCGGAACTGTGAAGGTACTGAACAGTTACAGCATGAGAAAGAAATACAGAGGAGATAGTGAATATGAATGGAAAACTGTTTGGTTTAGGAGTAGGGCCGGGAGATGCGGAGCTTCTCACGTTAAAGGCGCTGCGTCTGATAAAGGAAAGTGAAGTGATTGCGGTGCCGGGAAATGACACGGAGAATAGCGTGGCTTATCAGATTGTCAAAAGCGTGTACGACGGGCTGGATGAGAAAATACTGCTGCCCGTTGCCATGCCTATGACAAAAGACGCCGCTGTGCTGGAGGAAAATCACAAAAAGGCGGCGGATGATGTGGAATTTCATTTGAAACAGGGACGGCAGGTAGCTTTTCTTACGCTTGGGGACCCGACGGTATATTCCACATATCTGTATGTACATAAAAGGATTCTGGAGAGGGGTTATGAGGCGGAGATTGTCAGCGGCATCACTTCTTTCTGCGCTGTGGCGGCAAGGCTGAACATGGGGCTTGTGGAGATGGCGGAGCCGCTTCATGTGATTCCGGCTACTTACAAAGCGGAAGAGATGGATGAGATTTTAAAGCTTCCCGGAACAAAAGTCCTGATGAAGACAGGAAAGAAAATGAAGCAGGTGAGAGAGAGTATTTTGAGAAGTGGACAGCAGGCGGTGATGATTGAAAACTGCGGGATGGAATCGGAAAAAATTTACGAATCGGCAGAGGAAATCCCCGAAGCAGCGGGATATTACTCCTTGATTATTGTAAAAGAGAGTAACTGATTCAGAAGTGCAAAAATCCCATCGTTGAAGACGATTTTCATGGATTTTTGCATCGGAACTGTGAAGGTACTGAACAGTTACAAAAGAGAAAAGAAATGAGGACAAGATATGATACATTTTGTAGGTGCAGGCAGCGGGGCGGCAGACTTAATTACCGTCCGGGGGAAAAAATATCTGGAGGAAGCAGACGTCATTATTTATGCAGGCTCGCTGGTAAATCCTGCGCTTTTGGCTCATGCAAAAGGCGGATGCCAGATTTACAACAGCGCCAAAATGACGCTGGAAGAAGTGCTGGAGGTGATGTTCCAGGCGGAGAGGGAAGAAAAAATGACGGTGCGTCTCCACACAGGAGACCCCTGCCTTTATGGAGCTATCCGGGAGCAGATGGACGTCCTGGATGAGAAAGGGATTGCGTATGATTACTGTCCGGGCGTCAGTTCTTTCTGCGGCGCTGCGTCAGCCCTGAATCTGGAGTATACGCTTCCCGATGTGTCGCAGAGTGTGGTGATTACACGTATGGCGGGGCGGACGCCTGTCCCTGAGAAGGAAAGCATTGAGTCCTTCGCTGCGCACCATGCTACGATGGTGGTATTTTTAAGCGCTGGAATGCTGGACGAACTTTCCAGAAGGCTCATTGCCGGGGGATATGGGCCGGATACCCCTGCGGCGATTGTATATAAGGCTACCTGGGAGGATGAAAAATCTTTTGTCTGCACGGTGGAAACACTGGCGCAGACGGCAAGGGAAAATAAGATCACAAAAACGGCGCTGATGATTATCGGAGACGCAGTTGCCCATCATTCTTATGGGCGCTCGAAGCTGTACGACCCTGGATTTACGACGGAATTCCGCAAAGGAAGTGATGGGGTATAAAATGAAAATTTCAATGATTAGTTTTAGCTGGACAGGCTGCCGCCTGGCAGATGGAATCCGCCGGGAATTGGAAGCGTGTTCTTATGAGGTGAAATGCTACAGGAAGAGTAAATATGCAGAGAAAAGGCAGGAGAAGTTCGTGCGCCGGAAGGAAGCAGAAAATTTGCCGGAGGAATCTATAGGACGGGAAGCGGCAGGGAATCCGCCGGAGAAATTCGGCTGTCAGAAGGGTGTGCAGATTCTGGAAAATGTGAAAATATTTCCGGAACCTGTCACGGAATCGGTAAAAGAATGGACAGGAAAGAGATTTGCCGACAGCGACGCTATCATTTTTGTGGGAGCCTGCGGGATTGCGGTGAGGAGCATTGCACCTTTCCTGAAAAGTAAGAAAACCGACCCGGCGGTCGTGGTCGTGGATGAGATGGGGACATATGTCGTTTCCCTCCTGTCCGGGCATCTTGGCGGAGCCAATGAGCTGACGGAAAAGATTGCGAAAATCACGCAGGGAGAAGCAGTCATCACTACGGCGACAGATTTAAATCAGAAATTTGCCGTGGATGTTTTTGCAAAGAAAAATGAATGCCAGATTTCCGATATGAAGCTGGCAAAGGATATTTCCGCCGCGCTGCTTGCAGATGAGGAAGTCGGCTTTGAAACAGATTTTCTCTACAATGGCGAGATACCGCGCGAGCTGAGTTACAGTAATGTGTGGAACGGAGAACCGGAGATTGGCATTTTCGTTACGATTCATGACAGGGAACGTATTTATAAGCACACGCTTTACCTGATTCCGAGGATTGTCACGGTGGGCGTGGGATGTAAAAAAGGAACGTCAAAAGAGACGGTGGAAAAGGTAATCCGCAGGGCGTGTGAGGAGATTTCAGTTTTTCCTGCTGCTGTGGCGCAGGCGGCAAGCATTGATTTGAAAAAAGAGGAAGAAGGAATCCTGGAATATTGTAAAGAGAGAAACCTGCCGTTTCTGACCTATACGGCGGAGGAATTAAAGAAGGCGGAAGGTACGTTTACGGCTTCCGGATTTGTCGAGGAAGTGACCGGGGTCGATAATGTATGTGAAAGGGCCGCGGTTTTAGGAAGCAGCACAGACGGAAAAGCAGGAAGATTAATCGGCGAAAAATATGCGCAGGACGGCGTTACGGCTGCGCTTGCCGTGAAGGAATGGAGGGTGAAATTTGAATAAATTGTATGTGGTAGGCATCGGACCGGGGGCCTACGAAAAAATGACGATAGAAGCAGTAGAAGCATTGAAAAGCAGCGATGTTATTATCGGGTATACGGTATACGTTGACCTTGTAAAAGAGCATTTTCCCGGAAAAGAGTTTATGACGACGCCGATGAAAAAGGAAGTAGACCGCTGTATCATGGCTTTTGAGGAAGCGAAGAAAGGGAAAACCGTTTCTATGATTTGCAGCGGGGATGCAGGTGTTTACGGAATGTCTGGCTTAATGTATGAAACAGGAGTGAACTATCCGGAGGTAGAACTTCAGGTAATACCAGGCGTTACAGCGGCAACCGGCGGGGCGGCAGTGTTGGGCGCGCCGCTGATTCATGATTTCTGCCTGATTAGTTTAAGCGATTTGCTGACTCCGTGGGAGAAAATCGAGGCAAGGCTGCTGGCAGCTTCCAAAGCGGATTTTGTGATTTGCTTATACAATCCTTCCAGCAAAAAACGTCATGACTATCTGGAAAAGGCATGCAGCCTGATGCTGGAATATAAAGCGCCGGAGACTGTCTGCGGGATTGTGTGGAACATCGGAAGAGATGGGGAAGAGAGGAAAGTTCTGACCTTAAACGAGCTGAAAGATACAAAGGTAGATATGTTTACTACGGTATTTATCGGCAATTCCCAGACAATGGAAATCGGCGGGGAAATGGTTACGCCCAGGGGCTATAAGACATGTGTAAAGTGATTGTTTTTGCAGGAACAACCGAGGGAAGGCTGATTGCGGAGTTTCTCGGCAAAAGGAAGGTTCCTGCCCATATATGTGTGGCTACGGAATACGGGAAGGAGCTTTTGCCGGAGAGCGGATGCCTGGAAATCTCTCATGAGCGGCTGGATGAGGAGGGCATGGAGCTTTTGATGAGAGAAAAGAATCTTCCGCTGGTGATTGACGCCACGCATCCTTACGCCGTCTGCGCGACGGAAAACATAAAAAAAGCATGTGAGAGGACAGGCGCTTCTTATGTCAGAGTCTTAAGGGAAAACCAGGGGGATATGGCTGACGGAAAGTGCATGTTTGCTGACAGCGTGGAGGAAGCAGTCGCCATTCTGGAGCAGACAGAGGGAAATATCCTTGTCACGACGGGAAGCAAGGAGGCGGCGAAATATACGGCGTTATCCGATTACCAGAACAGAGTCTTTTTAAGAGTACTTTCTCTTCCACAGGCGGCGGAGGAATGCGCGCGTCTCGGATTTAAAGGGCGGAACTTAATCTGTATGCAGGGGCCTTTTTCGAAAGAACTGAATACGGCGATGCTGCGCCAGTTGGACTGTAAGTATCTGGTTACCAAGATGTCGGGAAATACGGGAGGATTTCAGGAAAAACTGGATGCGGCCAGGGAGTGCGGCTGTATTCCGGTGATGATCGGAAGACCCTTAAAGGAAACAGGAATTTCTGTAAATGCGTGTAAAAGACTGCTGTGCGAAAAGCTGTCGCTTCCTTCTGCGGCGGAAATCTTTCTTGTGGGAATCGGCATGGGAGGCAGGGAAAGCCGGACAGAAGAGGCGTCCCGGACGCTTCGGGAGGCGGATTTAATCATAGGGGCAAAACGGATGGTGGAAGCCTGCGCGGAAGCCGGGCAGGACGTTTACCAGGAGTATGACAGCAGAAAGATCGGGGATTACATAGAAAACCATCCGGAATATGAGAAAATTGCGGTGGTCCTGTCGGGAGACGTCGGCTTTTACAGCGGGGCGAGAAAGCTGCTTGCGGTACTTGGAAAACAGGCGCATCTCGTATGCGGGGTTTCCTCTGTGGCGTATTTTATGAGCCGTATCGGAAAGCCGTGGGATGACGCAGTCATCACCAGTTCCCACGGGAGGAGCAGCAATCTGGTTTCTCTTGCGAAGCATCATAACAGGGTGTTCTCCATTCTGGGCACCGCAGACGGGATTGCTTCTACGGCAGAAAAGCTCCTGGAATATGGGCTTGGAAATGTGACGATGTATACCGGGGAGCGGCTTTCTTACCGGGAAGAAAAAATTCTTCATGGGAAGCCGCAGGATTTTCTGGGATATCAGGCAGATGCGCTCAGCGTGGTGTGCATTGAAAATGAGGAGTATGAGGAGCTTCCGGTGACTCATGGAATCCGGGATGGGGAATTTATCAGGGATAAGGTGCCTATGACGAAAGAGGAGATACGGACGATTTCTCTTTCCAAGCTGGGACTGCGAAAAGATTCCGTATGCTACGATATCGGCGCGGGCACAGGCTCTGTCGCTGTGGAAATGGCGGTGCGGATGCCGGAGGGAAAGGTCTATGCCATCGAAAAGAAACCTTTGGCCGTGGAGCTTTTGAAGAAAAATAAGATGAAATTTGCAGCAGAGAACCTGGAAATCGTAGAGGGGGAAGCGCCTTTGGCAATGGAGGATTTGCAGGCGCCCACCCATGCGTTTATCGGCGGCTCTTCCGGGAAGATGAAGGAAATCATGGAGCTGCTTCTTAAGAAAAACCCGGAAGTAAGGATGGTGGTAAACTGCATTGCCCTTGAGACCGTTTCGGAGGTTCTGCATTGCCTGAACGCATTGCCCGTGGAAGATACGGAAATCATTCAGGCGGCGGTCAGCAGGGCAAAAACAGCGGGAGCCTATCACATGATGACAGGGGAAAATCCAATTACAATTATTTCCTGCACGGGAAAAGGGCGGCGGGAATAAGAAAGAAGGAATCGTTATGAAGATACACCGGTTTCTTTTGACCGCAGGCGCGAGCGGAAGCGGAAAAACCCTGCTTACCTGCGGAATTCTACAGGCGTTTGTAAACCGCGGGCTGACTCCGGCGTCTTTTAAATGCGGGCCGGATTACATTGACCCGATGTTCCATACAAAGGTCATCGGTACGAAGTCCCGGAATCTGGACACCTTTTTTGCGGATGAAAAGACAGTAAGACATCTGTTGGCGAAAAACAGTAAGGGCTGCGGTCTGGCGGTGATGGAAGGCGTTATGGGCTATTATGACGGAGTGGGGGGGACGACCACAAAGGCAAGCGCCTACGACCTGGCGCGGGTTACGGATACCCCGGCTGTCCTGATTGTAAACTGCAAGGGCATGAGCGTGTCCATACTGCCTTATATAGAAGGCTTTGTCCGGTTCCGGAAGGACAGCCGGATCAAAGGTGTGATTTTCAATCAGATGTCCCCCATGCTTTATCCACGGGTGAAAAAAATGACGGAAGAGGAGCTGGGAATCCGGGTGTACGGCTATGTGCCGAAGGTGGAGGAGTGTGCGATTGAGAGCAGGCATCTGGGTCTGGTCATGCCGGATGAAGTGGAGGGCTTTCGGGAAAAGCTCTGCCGCCTGGCACAGATTTTGGAAGGAACACTGGACCTGGACGGTCTTTTGGAACTGGCGGACAGTGCGGGAGAGTATGAAGAAACAGATTGCGCCGAAGAGGAAAACAGCATGTGCGAGGGACAGGAAAAGGTGCGCATCGGTCTTGCGCAGGATGAGGCGTTCTGTTTTCTGTATGAGGATAACCTGGAGCTTTTAAAGGATATGGGGGCGGAACTGATACCGTTTTCGCCTGTCAGGGATGGCAGACTGCCCGAAAATCTGGACGGGCTTTTGCTGTACGGGGGCTATCCGGAGCTTTTCGGCAGACAGCTTGAAAAAAACGCTGCGCTCAGGGAGGAAATCAGAGAGGAGCTTAAGCGGGGAATGCCTGCGATGGCGGAATGCGGAGGTTTTATGTACCTGCATGATACCTTTGAAGATGCCAAAGGAAATCCCTGTGCCGGTGTGGGAGCCATTCATGGAAGGGCATATAAGACGCCAAAGCTTTCCCGCTTTGGATATATTTCCGTCAGAAAAAAGGAAGGGACGGTATTTGGCGAGGAGATTGGCGCTTGTCCTGCCCATGAATTCCACTATTTTGATTCGACAAGCTGCGGGACGGACTTTTATGCGCAGAAGCCGGAAAGCGGCAGGGGATGGGAATGTATCCATAGTACCGATACGATGCTGGCAGGTTTTCCTCATTTTTATTATTATGGGAATCCAAAGCTTGCGAAAGCATTTTTAAACGTCTGCCGCAGGTTTCAAAAGAGGAAATAAGGAGGAAAGACACATGGATTTACAGGAAACGTTAGAGAAAATCGTACCTCTGGACGAGGCGGCGATGGAATACAGCAGAAAGCGCTGGGACAGCATTGCGCATCCGCTTCACAGCCTGGGAAAGCTGGAGGACATGGTGGTGCAGATAGCGGGAATTACAGGGAATCCGGACGTCCGCCTGGAGAAAAGGGCGCTGGTTCCCATGTGCGCGGATAACGGCGTGGTAGAGGAAGGAGTCACACAGACAGGACAGGAGATTACCGCGCTGGTGACGGAAAACTTTGTCCTGGGAAAGGCGGCTTCCAGCATTATGTGCAAAAGCGTGGGGTGCGATATGTTTCCCGTGGATGTGGGCGTTGCCGCAGAGGTAAGCATTCTGAACCGGAAAATCGCCTATGGGACGAAAAATATGGTAAAAGAGCCTGCTATGAGCAGGGAACAGGCGGTACGAGCCATTGAGACGGGAATCGAAGTGGCAGGGCTGATGAAGGAAAAGGGGTATCAGATCATTGCCACAGGGGAAATGGGAATCGGTAATACCACGACCAGCAGCGCGGTGGCGTCTGTGCTTTTGGAGCTTCCGGTTGAGAAGATGACCGGAAGGGGAGCAGGGCTTTCGACTGAGGGGCTGATGCGGAAAATCAACGCCATTCAGAAAGCGATAGAGCTTCACAAGCCGGATAAAAACGATGCGGTGGATGTGCTGGCAAAGGTCGGGGGTTTTGATATTGCCGCCCTTGTAGGGCTGTATCTGGGCGGAGCTGCGCTTCACATTCCGGTCGTGATTGACGGGGTGATTTCTGCTACGGCAGCCGTGGCGGCGGCAGCGATATGCCCTCTGGCAAAAGACTATATGCTGGCGTCCCATGTGTCAAAGGAGCCTGCGGGGGCGCTGCTTCTGGAAAAGCTGGGAAAGGAAGCGCCGCTGCACTGCGATATGTGTCTTGGCGAGGGAACGGGAGCGTTGAATCTCTTCCCGCTTCTGGATACAGGGCTGGCGGTCTATCATAGTATGAAAGACTTTGAAAACTGGGGCATGGAGGCTTATCAGCCGTTGGATTAGGAGAAGCCGATGATAACATTGATTACGGGGGGAAGCGGAAGCGGGAAGTCTGCCTATGCAGAAGGGGTCGTTATGGGCTTTGGAGACAGGGACAGAATTTATATTGCGACGATGTTTCCCTTTGATGAAGAGAGCCGCCGGAGGATTGAACGGCACCGGAAGATGCGGGCAGAGAAAAACTTTACGACGATTGAGTGCTATACGGGACTAAAAAATGTGGAAGTACCGGAGGGGGCCTGCGTACTTTTGGAGTGCATGTCAAATCTTACTGCGAATGAAATGTACCGGGAGGACGGGGCAAAGGAGCATACGGTTTTTGAGATTCTGGAGGGTATTCGGAAGGTGGACGCACAGGCGGGACAGCTTGTGATCGTCACAAATGAAATTTTTTCCGACGGCATGGAGTATGATTCAGAGACGACACGCTATCAGGCATATTTAGGAGAGATGAACCGGGAAATCGCAAAGCTTGCCACGACAGTGACAGAGGTGGTATATGGGATTCCCCTGGTGCGGAAAGGATAGAAAAATGGGAAGATTGTGGAACAGTTTTAAGATTGCCTTTTCCATGTATTCAAAAATACCGATGCCGAAAAGTGAGTGGACAAAGGAAAATATGAGGTATGTCATGTGTTTCTTTCCTCTGATTGGCGTCATCATCGGGGGGATTTCCTGGATGTGGGGCTTTTGGGGAATGAGACTTGTGAACAGCCGTATTTTTTATGCCGTGGCGCTTCTTTTGATTCCTGTCATGGTGACAGGCGGGATTCATCTGGACGGGCTTCTGGATACCTCCGACGCCCTTCACTCTTATCAGCCAAGAGAGAGAAAGCTGGAAATTCTGAAGGATTCCCATGCGGGGGCATTTGCAATCCTTACGGCTGTGGTGTATTTTCTGGCGTATCTGGGCGTTTATCATGAGCTGACGCTTACCGGACTTCCGGTGGTGTGTATGGGGTTTGTCCTGTCCAGGGCGCTGGCAGGGTTTTCGATTGCGGCCTTTCCTATGGCAAAGAATACCGGGCTTGCGGCGGCATTTTCCGACGGGGCGCAGAAAACTTGCGTGAAAGTAGTTTGTGTCGTTTATGCGGCTGTCTGTATTGCCCTGATGCTTTGGTACAGCCCGGTCATCGGAGGCTGCGCCGTGCTGGGGGCTGCTTTGGAATACCTGTATTATTATAAAATGTCGATGAAAGAGTTTGGCGGCATTACGGGGGATTTGGCAGGATTCCATACGCAGATGTGCGAGCTGGTGATTGCGTTTTCCTGCGTAGCGGGAGAAATAATTATGAGAATGTGATGAGGAGAAACAGGACTTATGAAGCTGATTACAGGCGGCGCTTTTCAGGGAAAAAAGGAGTATGCAAAGTTTCGGTTCGGGCTGAAAGATGAGGATATGACGGACGGGGCGCTGGCGTCTTTTGAAGAAATTTTCCAGTGCAGGTGTATGTATCATTTTCATGAATGGGTGAAAAAGGGACTGAAAGAAAACTGGGATTTTCAGGGGCTTGAGGACAGGCTTCTTGCTTCGAATCCCCGCATACTTCTGATTACGAACGAGCTGGGCTGCGGCGTGGTTCCCATAGATGCGTTTGACAGGAATTACCGGGAAACGACGGGGCGCATCTGCACCAGGATTGCGGCAAAAAGCAATCAGGTGATACGGGTGGTATGCGGAATCGGGACGGTGATCAAGAATGCTTAAGATCATTTTGATACGTCATGGGAAAACATACGGGAATACGCTGGGCAGATATATCGGAAGCCGGACGGATGAGC
>CAJKKX010000032.1 GCA_905200565.1 uncultured Lachnospiraceae bacterium | reverse complement strand
ATTCCCTGCCCCCGTTTGCGTGAGATACGTTTCCACCCGGCCTGCGTACGGAAGGAACGCAAACTCCCCGCCAAACCAGAATATTCCAGCAGATTATAAAATAAAATTTCGTCACTTTTTACAATGACTTTCAGTTTTGTGAAACAACCCTACTTTTGTAACAAAAGTACTTGACATCTTCTGCTGCAAAAGCTATAATACAGAATGTATTAGGATTTATTGGATGTAAAGTAATTCACTAGTTATTAGAGATTATATTTGGCACCTGTAATCTGTAATAACTGGTGGATTTTTTTATTCAAAATCCCAAAATTTATATTTTAATGGAGGTACCAAAATGAACAAAGGTACAGTAAAATGGTTTAACGCAGAAAAAGGTTACGGTTTTATCACAGGTGAGGACGGAGCAGATGTATTCGTACATTTCTCTGCAATCCAGGGCGAAGGCTTCAAGTCTCTGGACGAAGGTCAGGCAGTTTCCTATGATTTGACAGAAGGCAACCGCGGAATGCAGGCTGCTAATGTTGTGAAACTGTAATTTACAATAAAGCGTATAAAAAAGAAGGCTTGCACGATGTGTATGCCTTCTTTTTTATGTCCCCGTTTTCTCATGATTTTCAAAGGAGGCATGATAAATGCCAGCCTTACTTCTTCCTCCGTCAGCGGAAAAGGAACGGATACGCCGTCTCCCGCTATCCGTTCCCCTCTTAAAACCATCTTTCTTTATTCCCCGCTTTTCTCATTCATATATTTTTTTATATTCGACGCATTGACATATTTCCGGGTCTTTCCTCCGTTGACTACCACAAGCGTGGGAGCCTGCATGACGCCGTACTTTCTGGTCAGCTCCTGGTTTTCTTCTGCGTCGATCGTCTCATAGGCTTCATCCTTTAACATCTCTTTTGCAATCTTGCAGTTCGGGCAGGTCTTTGTGGTAAAGAGATATTTGATGCTTTCCACCGGCTCGACCGTCACCTGTTCCCCGGATACGGTGACGATACTGCTGTGTACCTTTTTTAAGCAGGAATTTTCAATGTCATAAAGCTGGCGGTTTTTGTATTCCTGTGTCTTTCCATCATTCCAGTTCTGCACCGGACGGTAATACCCCGTGATGCGGCTGTACACTTCCGCCTTTTCCCCGCAGATTGGGCAGGTGAAATGCTCGCCCGTAATATACCCGTGCTCCCTGCACACGGAATAGGTCGGGGACAGTGTATAATACGGTAATTTATAATTTTCCGCAATCTTCCGGACGAGATTCGCCGCCGCCCTCCAGTCTGGCAGCTTCTCTCCCAGAAAGGCGTGAAATACGGTTCCTGACGTATACAGGGTCTGCAATTCATCCTGAATATCCAGCGCGTCAAAAATATCCGAGGTAAATTCTACCGGAAGGTGGGAACTGTTTGTATAATACGGCGTATCGCCCTGTTTTCCGGCGGTCTTGATGTCCGCCCAGCGCTTTTTATCATGCTTTGCCAGACGGTAGGTGGTAGACTCTGCCGGTGTGGCTTCCAGATTGTAAAGATCGCCGTACTCCTCCTGATACATGACCAGACGGTCTCTCATATGGTTCAGCACTTCTTTTGCAAATGCCTGCGTCTCCTCATGCGTCAGATCTTTTCTGAGCCATACGGCGTTTAACCCCACCTCATTCATGCCAATCAGGCCGATGGTGGAAAAATGGCTGTCAAAATTCCCCAGATAACGTTTCGTGTACGGATACAGTCCTTCGTCCAGAAGCTTGCTGATGACGTCTCTCTTGATTTTCAAAGAACGTGCGGAAATATCCATCATGTGATCCAGACGCTTATAAAATTCTTTCTCATTTTTTGAAAGATACGCAATTCTCGGCAGGTTGATCGTAACCACGCCCACGCTTCCCGTACTCTCTCCGGAACCAAAGAAACCTCCCGTTTTCTTACGCAGCTCACGCAAATCCAGGCGCAGGCGGCAGCACATGCTCCGCACGTCGCTCGGCTCCATATCGCTGTTAATATAATTTGAAAAATACGGCGTTCCGTATTTGGATGTCATCTCAAAAAGCAGACGGTTATTCTCTGTGTCCGACCAGTCGAAATCACTCGTAATCGAATACGTCGGAATTGGATACTGGAACCCTCTTCCGTTGGCGTCCCCCTCTATCATCGTCTCTATAAATGCGCGGTTCACCATATCCATCTCTTTTTTACAGTCCTTGTAGCAGAAATCCATCGGTTTTCCGCCCACGATCGCCGGAAGCTCCGCCAGATCATTCGGCACTGTCCAGTCCAGAGTAATATTCGAAAACGGAGCCTGCGTTCCCCAGCGGCTCGGCGTGTTCACCCCGTATACAAAGGACTCAATACCTTTCTTTACCTCACGGTAAGAAAGGTTATCCGCCTTTACAAAAGGAGCCAGATATGTGTCAAAGGAGGAAAACGCCTGTGCGCCCGCCCATTCATTCTGCATGATGCCCAGGAAATTTACCATCTGGTTGCAGAGCACGGAAAGATGCTTCGCCGGAGCGGAGGTGATCTTTCCCTCGATGCCGCCCAGCCCTTCGGTAATAAGCTGCTTTAAAGACCAGCCCGCACAGTAGCCCGTCAGCATGGACAGGTCGTGGATATGAATGTCTGCGTTTCTGTGCGCGTCCGCAATCTCCTGATCGTAAATCTCGGACAGCCAGTAATTCGCCGTCACAGCCCCGGAATTGCTCAGGATCAGCCCTCCCACCGAATAGGTCACGGTAGAATTCTCTTTCACACGCCAGTCCTCGACCTTCACATAGCTGTTTACGATCTCCTTATAATCCAGAATGGTAGATTTCATATTTCGAATCTTTTCTCTCTGTTTCCGGTATAAAATATATGCTTTCGCTACCTCCGCATACCCGGCCTGAATCAGAACCTCCTCCACGCTGTCCTGAATGCTCTCCACATCAATCAGATGATTCTTAATCTTTGACTGAAAATCTGCCGTTACACGCAGCGCCAGCAGTCCCGTCATCTCCTCATTGTACTCTTTCTCTGTCGCATCAAATGCCTTCGCGATCGCCTCTGTGATTTTCTCCAGATTAAATTCCGCGACTTCCCCGTCTCTTTTTACAACTTTAAACATATCGCTTCTCCTTCCAGATAACACACCATTTATGAAAATATTTCCTTTTTTCCGACATATCCGATACTTCCTTTCACTCAGTCGAGTGGTTCTATTCTATCAGAGATACTTTCCCTCGTCAACTAGAAAAAGCACAATATCTATGAACTCTTTATTACAGGTCCCCTAGATATTGTGCTTTTTATTAATTAATGTGACATATTGTTATACGCATCCCAACACTTTTTCCACGATCTCTCTGTGGGGATGCGCGGCGTCCTTTTGAAATACCGCCACATGCCCGGCATAACAGCTCCGGTTCGCAAAAGAAGGATATAGAAACCCGCACTCCGGTTCTCCCGGCTCATAATCTCCCGTCAGAGGACAGATGGCGCAGATCAGATACTCATATACTTCCTCTGATTCCCACTGACGCTCTTTATCGGAGCCTTTGACTGGAATATCATAGCTGTCATGAAACATAAGAATCGCATAATCATGTTCCGCCTGATAATATTTCGCCACGATTTCATAGAATATCTCCATCAGGGCGTCATTTTTCAGTCCGCAGGACCTCATGGCCTCCAAAAGCTGCCAGGCGCTCCCCGCCCTTTTCGCTTCCTTCGGAAATTCATACTCCTTTAACTGCTCATTTGTTTTGGAAAAAGGAATCGCTTTCGCAATCGCCAGTTTTCCACTCTTTTCCGCACCGGACAATTTCAGGAAATGCGTGTTAAAGGTTCCGTCAATCTCCCCGTCCCGGTCGAGATAGCAGCCTGCAATCCTGGTAAACGAAGTCCTGGAAGGCGTCATGCGTCTCGTCAGTTCCAGCATATCTTCTCTGTTTATCATATCCCTGTCTCCCTGCATCCTTTTTCAAAGTCATACGGCGGCTCTGTCTCCACATTTCTGTATTCATGCTTCTCATAATAGCCGATCAGCGTTCCGTCCTCCTCCCGGAGCGCTACCATATATACGTCCTTATTTTTCTTTTTATTATGAGAGGTATAGATTCGATTGTGGTCACCGCTTTCCTGAAACCATTCCACTACCTTCCGTATCATCTCCCGTGAAGCGTCGTTGTGACATTCCAGCAGATTCCTTCCCAAAAGCTCTCCCCCGCCCCATTTCACATACTGCTCTTTTGCCGCCGGATTCATATAAATGATCTCATGCTTCAGATTGCAGATTACGACTGCGCAGCGGTCTTCCTCCAAAATACTTTTCAAATACGGATATAACTTCATCTGTCTCTTCCTCCTGCTCCATTTGTTCCGCTCTTTTACAACGCTACCGTTCCGTAAATTTCCATCGGCACATAAGCGCGGACGTAAATCCCTTCCGCCCGGTAATCCTCCTCCAGAAGCTGCCCCCGCTTCCTGATGATCTGAATCAGCCCCGCTTTGGAATACGGGTAAATTCTTTCAATGAGAACACTCCGTTCCTGAAGGATTTTCTCCAGAAGGGCCTTTAAGTCCTCCAATCCCTCTCCGGTCTTTGCCGAAATCTTCAGCGTATGATCGGCTTTAAAATCCCGCAGATTCTCTTTTTCCATCACCCGGTCCTGCTTATTAAACAGCGTAACCACAGTCTTATCCTGTACTCCAAGCTTCGCCAGCGTCTCGTAAACCACATACATCTGCTTTTCCATCTGAGGATTCGAAGCATCCACCACATGCAGAATGACGTCCGCATATTTCGCCTCCTCTAAGGTGCTGCGAAACGCTTCAATCAGATGATGCGGCAGCTTTCGGATAAATCCCACCGTATCCGTCAGAAGAATCCCCGCTCCCCCGGTAAGCTCCAGCAGACGCGTGGTAGGGTCCAGTGTGGCGAACAGCTTGTCCTCCTGTAAGACCCCTGCATTCGTCAGGGTATTTAAAAGCGTAGATTTTCCCGCATTGGTGTAGCCCACAATGGCTGCCACGGGAGTTTTCTTTTTACTGCGCTTTGCCCTCGTCACTTCCCTGTGCCTTTTTACTTCTGCAAGCTCACGGTTCAACTGGGCGATGCGGTCTTTGATCAAACGTCTGTCCATCTCCAGCTTCTTCTCTCCCGGCCCCCTGGTGCCGATCCCTCCGCCAAGCCTGGACAGGGAATCCCGCAGTCCTACCAGCCTTGCCTGACGATATTTGAGCTGGGCAAGCTCCACCTGTATTTTCCCCTCGCTGGTGCTTGCCCTTCCCGCAAAGATATCCAGAATAATCAGGGTCCGGTCCATGACCTTAATATCCAGCTCCTGCTCCAGATTCCGAAGCTGTACCGGAGACAGTTCATCGTCGCAGATAATGCCCGTGGCCCCCAGCTCCTCCGCCAGTATCCGCAGCTCCTCGATTTTTCCTTTTCCAATGTAGGTTCCGGGATGAACCGCCTCCCGGTTCTGAATCAGCATTCCTACGGTTACCGCCCCTGCGGTAGAAGCCAGCTCCTCAAGCTCATGAAGCGATTCTTCGGTGTCGTCCCCGTTGTTCTCCTGAACGCCCACCAGAATCACCCGCTCCTCAATCTCCTTTAATTCAAATAGTTCCATGAACACTCTCTTTCTTCCTAGCGGCTTTTCAGAAATTCATACTCTTTCTGTCCCATTTCGTCCGTAGGATATTTCGACACATATGCTTCTGCCTTTATTTTTGCCGTAGCAAAGTCATTCTTATACTCATAAGCAACAATTTCATTATAATACAGTTCCTGCTTTCCCTGCGTTTCCTCCAGCTTAAGCCCTTCGGCGATCGTCGCAAGAGCCGCATCATACTCCTTCTGTGCAAGCTGGGCCAGAACGATTCCATTGTACGCTTCCACATTCTCCCCGACCTCTGCAAGATACTGCCGGTATAACCCTTCTGACCGCACGAAGTCCTCCAGCGCCAGTGTGATCTTTCCCATAAGAAGAAGCGCATCCGCATCCTTTTCTCCTACAAGCTCTGTAAGCTGCGCCTGTGCCTCTTCATAATTTTCCAGATCATAGTAGATCTTTGCTTTGTTATAGGCGTCTTTTTTTCCGTCGCTCTCAATCTGAAGCGCCTGCTGAAGATACTCATCCCCTTTTGCAGAAAGCTTTTTTTCCTTATAGCTCTCATAAATATTCAGGTAAAGGTCATAGTCCTCTGGCGATGCCTGCACCGCAGCGTCAAAGTTCGCCTGCGCCGCCTTTTCCTCTCCTTTCTCCAGATAACACGTTCCCGTGAGGTAGAGGGCGTCCCCTTCCTTCTCCATCTCCAGAATTTCCGCGCACACAGCAATCGTCCCGTCATAATCCTGCTGCCGGTAGAGGGCTGATGCCTTATAATACAGAATGTCCTTTCTGGTCTGCTCCATACGCCCATCCGTCTCCTGAAGCGCCGCGTCAAACATCCGCACCGCCTGATCGTATTCTCCCAGCCCCATATATGCCATTCCCGCTCCCCGGTAAGCCCGGATCAGATCTTCTCCCCCGGCGACCGCCGCGTCAAAGCTCGTAAGCGCCGCACGGTAATCCCCATTTTCAACGGCATTCATTCCCACTTCCACGTTCGTGGGTTCTGCCTCTCTTTTCTGGCATCCCGCCATGAATAACGAAAGAAAAAGAATGACTGCCATTTTACTGCATTTTCTCATATCACGCCTCCATTTTTATAACCTGCTCATGCCCTTATTCTATCCTTTTCCTGATAGAATTGTCAACACAAGCCTCCCTTATCTCTTCCTCCGTTTCAACCATCCGGCATACATTCCCATCCCTGCGGCAGAAACGATCATCTCCGTGGCGGGAAAGGCCAGCCAGACGCCATTCACGCCCCATTCTGCGGACAGAAAAAATGCCATCGGAATAATCACGAACAATCCCCGCAGCAGGGAAATGATATGAGCAGGCGCCGCTTTTTCCGTGGAAGTAAAAAATACGGATAGAAGAATGTTAAATCCCACGAAGGGAACCGCCGTGAAATACAGTTTCAGCCCTGTTTCTGCTATCCCCTGTAACTGCTGGTTGTTCTCGCTGTTAAACACACTGGTAATCGGGCCTGCAAGGGAAAAAACCGATAGATAAACCGCAGCGGCAATCCCAAGCATCGTAAAAAGCGCATATCGCAGCACCCGCCTGCTGTTTCCCATATCCCGAGCCCCGTATGCCCTGCTGACCAGCGGCTGGATTCCCTGCGCCATCCCGTTAAAAATCGCCACCACCACAAGCGACAGGTTTGCAACCACCCCATAGGCGGCAACTCCGACGTTTCCCTGAAGACGCAGAAGAATCGCATTGAATACAATCATAACAATGCCTGATGAAAGCTCTGCAATCAAAGACGGGATCCCTAAAGGCACCGCCTGCTTCGTCAAAGACAGCTTCGGCCTCATTTTTACCAGATGAAAGCCGTTCCTTCTTTTGATCAGATGGCGCGATAAAATTAACAGGCTGATCGCAGGCGCAAAGCCCGTAGCCAGTACCGCCCCGAAAATCCCCATTTTCAGCGGAAAAATGAAAAAATAATCCAGAAAAATATTCGCGAAACTGCCCACCAGCATTCCGGTCATCGCCAGCGCCGGATTGCCGTCGTTTCGTACAAAGCAGATCATCACATCATTAAACAGGAAAATGGGCGCAAACAGCAGTAAGATGTGCAGGTAGGTTTTTGTCATCTCAAAAACCTGCGCATCCGCCCCCATCATCGCAGTCACGGCTTCCGAACAAAAAATGCCCGTCAGGGCAAAGAACACCCCAAAAGCAAGCGTCAGTTCCACCGTATTCGTAAAAGTTCTGTCCGCACCCTCTTCTTTCCCCTGGCTTTTCAGAATAGAATATCTCGTCGCACCGCCCATCCCAAGCATCAGCCCTGTTCCATGTGTAAAGCTGTAAACGGGAATCGCAAGATTCAAAGCCGCCAGACCGTTCAGCCCCACCCCTTCGGACACGAAAAAGGTATCTGCAAGAATATAACAGGAGAGTCCCAGCATTCCCAGGATGTTCAGTGATGTATATTTTATAAATTCTCTTCCATATGCGTTTGTTTTCATAAAGTCCTCCCATCGCTTTTTCTCATAAGAAAACCTTCCCTGTAAGTAAAAAACGCCGGACTTCGTATCTGCAAAGACCTAACGATACGAAATTCAGCGCAAAACGCCCTTACCCGGTGGCAAGAAAAATATCTTTTTCACTATAGCATATGGACTTTCGATTGTCAAACCGGCTCTCTATGAAACGGAAGGGCGCACTGTCAGCCAGTGCGCCTCCCTCTTTTGATCGCTTATTTTACTTTTCCTTTTTTGCTCATGCCTGCCTTTCTCATCTTTTTCTTCAGCAGAAGCTTCTGCTTTCTGCTCATCTTTTTCGCACTTACCACCATCCTGGAAGCGGTTTTCTGAAACGCACCGTTTCGGATTGTTTTCAGCGCTTTCCCCTTGAGCTGTATGCTTTTCAGATTTCTACAACCGGCAAATGCTTGTTTCTCAATCACGGCAACATTCTTTCCGAGGATGATTTTCTCCAGTTTTTTATTGCCCTTCATAACCTTTTCACCGACTCCTGTTACTTTATAGGTAATTCCTTTTAATTTTACCGTTGAAGGAACATTCATCTTTTTGGCTTTTCTGTTCTTTACACCTACCAGTTTTGCCGTCTTTTTCTCCGAATCTACGACCTGATAGCGTCCGCTGGATGTTTTTATGACGTCATCCTTTTTCGGTTTATCCCCGGACGGTTTTACCGTCGGCTCTTTCTCCGGCGGCGTCGGCGGTTCTTCTTTTTCTTTCAGCGACGCCATTGCCTCCTGCAAACCGCTTCTTGCCTGATCGGCTTCCTCCTGGCTCACTCCTTCTTTCGCCGCCGCTTCCTTCCGCCGCCGCAAGCGCTTTCCTGAAGTCCGCCCAGCTCTCCTCCGTGTAATCTCCTTCTCTCTTTCCTTCCGCCTCTCTGATCGCCGCATTCAGCTCTGTCAAATCTGCTTCTTCTTTTAAAACCAGTACACTGGCAAGCTTCTCTGCCGCCTGGCTGCACGCCTCCTCCGCCGGATTCTCCTGTGCGAGTACGCTGCCGGCCTCCTCAAGCGCCGTGGCTGCCGCACTCCGGCTGTCATCCGTATACTTTGCAAGGGTTCCGCCTGTTATCACTTCCAAAAGCGCTGCACAGGCGTCTTTCAGACTCCGGATTTGCTGTCCTTCTTCCTTTCCGGAATCCTCCTTTTCTGTTCCCACTTCAATATAATCCAGGCCAAATTTTCCAATCGGAACCAGTTTTATCGTATGCGTTCCTGCACTTAGCTTTTCAGACGCCCATACCTCCCGGTAAACATTCGTACTGGTATCTGAGGCTGTCGTGCTGAATGTTCCCGCCTTAACTCCGTCAAGATAGACGTCTGCTCCCACCTGGCTGGAATCTACCTTCGCGCCGATACGGACATATTCCCCGGTGAACTCATACGAGATGCTGGAATTGCTCTCCGAAGGATTATTGTACGTCTCTGTTCCCCCATAGGCATCGTTCGACGGCCAATTTTTCCAGGTTCCCTCTTTTTTCAGGGAAGCGTCCTCTCCATCTGTTTTCTCCCAGGAAACCCTGCTGCCATCCTCTTTCTCTAAATAATCCGGATCTGCATACACGCATACCCTGTTTGCAAGAGGCGTCAGTGTCTCCTTCTCCCATGCAAGCAGTTCCAGATGATATCCTGTAATATCCGCAGGCATATCCATCTTAAAATCCATGTTGTTCTTTTTTTCTGCTCCGGCTTTTACAGACTGAACCGCAAAATTCACAAGCTTTCCATCCTGCCCGTAAAGAACCGCAGCCATCTGCACGTTTTTCGCCGTTTTTCCTGTATTTTCTATCGAATAAATCCCTTCGTAGGTCTCCCCTGCATGAAGCCCGGAGGTCATACCCACACAGGAAGCTGTCAGCCCGCTTCCCTTCAGGCTCACGTCCCGCACGGCGCCCAAAAGCTTTACGTCTGCCCAGTCCGTATGATCCTGGGAATCATTTCCGTTTGCGTCCGTCTCCAGACGGATGTTCTGTACGCCGCTGATGCTCAGGTTGAATTCGTCTGCTTCCCCTCCGGAAAGCTCTTTTTCATAAATCAGCCTGTTATCTGCATAAATCCTGAAAAGTGCGTTTCCGCCGCTTACCTCGTTGTCGACTCCCGCTGCTCCGGTAATCCTTGCATATTTTCCCGCTGTCTCATAGGGAATGCTGCTGTTCGCATGAAGCCCGATTCCCTTTTCATAACGCTTCCCGCCGATACAGATCGGGGAACCCTCGCAGGAAACATTTTTCCCTTTTTCGCCCCATCCGGTCGTAATGGCGTCATAGTCCGCTGTTTCTGAAAGATAAACGCCCTCTGTCACATACTGTGGAGCCTGGGCGGAAACATTTCCGTATACTTCGATTTCAGATAAAAACGCTTTCTCCCCCTCGGGCACATCCGTAAAAGTCACTCTCACGTAACGGGCTTCCACGCCGCTTAGGGTCTCTTCCTCCATCCGGCTTCCAATGGTTTCCCCGGTATAAGCTGCCGCTTCTGTCCACGGACCGTTTTTATCCATTGCCGTTTCCATCGTATATGGATACGGCGCGCTGGAAAATCCCAGCTTTAATTTATAAAGATAGAGAACAAACTCCAGGTCCAGAAGAAAATATTCCCCGTCTCCTGTTTTCTCTGCCACCCAGGAAGTATCCGGATTCCCGTCCGTGGCCAGTTCTCCCTCCGCTGCGTTGCTGCTTGGGAATACCGGCCTTCCTGATGCGGCATTTGCGCTTCCGTAAGCGAAAGGCTCCTCGATTTTCTCTGTCAGGCTTCCCCACAGGCTCGCATCATAGAAATTCTCCGGTTCCTCCCCGTCAAGCGTCAGTCCCC
>CAJKKX010000031.1 GCA_905200565.1 uncultured Lachnospiraceae bacterium | reverse complement strand
GCAGGCGAAGGCTCTGTTTATGAGCTACGCGCTCAGCGCGGTGTACAGCGCTGCGGCACTTCTGTACACGGGCGGAGCAACGCAGCATATGTCTCACCTGAATTCTTCGGTGACGCTGCTGCGTGGCATTGGTTCCGGCAAGGTCGGTTTTATTCCGGTATCCTTCCTGCTGTTTTTTGCGCTGATGTTTGCGCTGCATCTTTTTCTGAACCGGACACAGACCGGGCGGGAGATCCAGCTTACGGGAGCCAATATTACAGCGGCGGATATGGTTGGCATTCCGGTGAAGCGGCGGGTAGCGCTTGTCTATGTGCTGTCCGGCGTGCTGTCGGCATTTGGCGCGATCGTGCTGTTTTCGCGTACGACCACGGCATCGCCGCTGATGGGCGCAAACTATGAGACGAACGCGATCCTTGCAGTGGTAGTGGGCGGTACTTCGCTTTCGGGCGGCCGCGGCAGTGTGATCCGCACCATGCTCGGCGTTATGCTTGTGACACTGCTTTCCAACTGTCTGAATTTACTTGGCGTATCAACCTATATCCAGTCGGTGTGCGAGGGCATCATCCTGATTATTGCTATCTGGATAGACCGACGCAGAACAAAGTGAGGTGGGACGAATGCACGTATGGAGAAAAATCTGTAAAGTAATGGAAAAACAAAAGGCGCTGACGGCGATTCTTTTGATGCTGTTTTTGATGATTTTCTTTGACACCAGATTTTACACGACGTATAATCTTCTTGATATGCTGAATTCGGCGGCGATCCTGGAGATGCTTGCCTTTGGAGTGACGCTGGTGATCATCTGCGGCGGCGTAGATTTTTCAATTGGTTCGATGATGAGCCTTTCGGGAATTATCACGATTAAGCTGATGGATTATATGCCGCTGTGGGCGGCGATCCTGGCGGCGGTTGCCTGCGGGGCGCTGGTTGGTTTTGTCAATGGCTTTCTGGTCGTACGGCAGAAAACGGAGCCGTTTATCATCACGCTCGGCATGGGAATGCTGCTCAAAGGCATTGCCCAGCAGATTACCGACGCGCATCCGGTTCCGGCAAAAAATCTGTCGTTCATGAAAATTGCCAACGGAAAGCTGATCGCCGGGATACCGAATCTGATCATTATCATGCTGGTGATGCTGGTGCTCTTTTTCTGCATTCTGCGCAGCGCCTCATCTGCGGGGAGATATTGTCCGATGACCCTGCCCAGTACATCATGAGGCGGCGTAAGCTCTACCACCTGCCCTTTCTCCCAGATCAGACAGTGCCTGTAGCTTGTTCCCACATAAAATTTATAAATATCGTTTTCCAGCTCCTTTTTTACAGCCTCCAGAAGCACAGCCGCTTCCTTCGTGCTGATTTCTCCGGAACTGTGGTCAATGATCGTCTTTTCCTCATACGGTTCCTCCTCGGAAACGGTGACGATGTTACACCGCAGCGCCACATCCGTATCTTTCATAGGAACTCCTATGCTTAAAGCCTCCAGAGGAGAGCGCCCCGTGTAATACACCTTCGGATCATACCCCATGACGGAAAGATTCGCCGTGTCGCTTCCCGGCTTCATCCCCTCCGGAATCGTGTGTACCAGACCGATCTCAGACTCTGCTGCCAAAGCGTCCATCACCGGAGTCGCCGCTTTCTCCAACGGCGTTTTATTTCCCAGGCTCCCGATTGGCTCATCCGCCATTCCATCACCCAGTATTACCACATATTTCATAATCTGCCTCCATATTTATCTCATACGGATTCTGTTGATGACATCTCCATACTTTTTCGATTTTTCTTCATATGCCGCCTCGGACATCACTTCCGTCGTAAATCCAAATTCACCCTCCACGCCCGGAAGCGTCATCGGCTGAACCGTACCAAAAACCTCCTGTACATTCTCCAGGTCTGTCTCCGGATTTCCTTTTACGCGGACAAAGAATTTCTTTTTGGAATTGCTCATATCTGTCAGCTCCAGTTTATTGCTGCTCCAGAAGGACATAATGGTTCTGTTCAGGTGTTTTGCCTCATCAATGATATCCGCAACGACTGCGCTCGCCGTCGGGAGCTTTCCTGCTCCGCTTCCATAAAACATAGCATCGCCCAGCACATTTCCATGTACGAAAATGGCATTGAACACGCCGCTCACACTGTACAGCGGGTCATCCGGACCCACAATTTCCGGAGCAACCATAGCATAAAAGCCTTCCTCCATTTTCCGGCTGTATGCCAGCAGCTTCACAGTCTTGCCCATCGCTTTTACATATTTAATATCTGTCGCTGTGATTCCTGTAATTCCCTCTGTATAAATATCCTGGAAATCTACCTGCTGCCCCAGCGCAAGAGAGGACAAAATGGCAATCTTTCTGCATGCGTCATACCCTTCTATGTCTGCCTCAGGATTTCTCTCCGCATAACCTTTTTCCTGTGCTTCTTTCAAAACATCCTCAAAATCGGAGCCTTTATCGAACATCTCTGTGAGAATATAGTTTGTCGTTCCGTTTAAGATGCCGGTGATTTCATCAATCTCATCCGCTGTCAGAGAAGAATTTAACGGACGGATAATCGGAATTCCGCCGCCGCAGCTTGCTTCAAAGAGGTAATTGATATTCTTATCGCGGGCAATCTGTAAAAGCTCTGCCCCGTGTCTCGCCACCAGCTCCTTATTCGAAGTACACACGCTCTTTCCCGCGAGGAGCGCTTTCTTTGTAAAGGTGTATGCAGGCTCCACGCCTCCCATAACCTCCGCAATAATCTTAACCTCCGGGTCGTTTAAGATGATATCAAAATCATGGACAACTTTCTCCTGAATCGGATCCCCCGGAAAATCTCTCAAATCAAGGACATACTTGATATTGATCTCGTCGCCCGCCTTTTTATTGATGCTGGCATGATTCGTGTTGATAACCTCCACCACGCCGCTTCCTACTGTTCCATATCCTAATACCGCTATCTGTATCATTTTCTCTTTCTTCCTTTCTGCCATTTATTCTCTGGCCATTATTTTCAGGTACATAACGCCCTCTTTTTTTTCAATCTCTTCGATCATCCGCGAAACCTCCCCGGTGGTCGGCAAAATATCCACGCTTAAAGTAAGCGAAGCCACTCCATTGATCGGGACGCTCTGGTGAATCGTCAAAATGTTGGCGTTATAATCCGCAACCACATGAAGAACATCGGAAAGCAGTCCTGGTTCATCATTCATCTGAATGACGAAAGTGATCGTCTTTCCCTTTTCATTATCACGAAACGGAAAAATATCATCCTTATATTTATAAAAGGAGCTCCTGCTGATTCCTACCTGATCTGCCGCTTCCTGTACTGTCACAGCTTTTTCAGACTCCAGCAGCCGTTTCGCCTCAACTACCTTCTGCAATACTTCGGGCACAGCCTTCTGTTTCACAACAAAATATTCGTTCTTTTTTGACATAGTACCTCTCCGTTTGTGCGCTCTTCAAATACATTTGTATTCACAAGGAAGATATTAACACATTTATTCAAATGGTGCAACCGTTTTTCCGGCAGGCGCGTACGGTTTCTTTTCCCAGAGTATAATCCCTCTCGAACAGTTCTTCACTAATCTGCGCATCCAGAAGCTCCCCTGGCACGCGCTCCAGAATTTTCCCAATCACAAAATCCTTACTCTTGTTTCTGTATTTCGGCATTTTATTTCTTTCCTGAATATGCGCCAGCTCCGCACGCCACAGAATCGACAGCTTCCTCTTCAGGTTTCTTCCCGGATTTTTCTCTCCCTTCCGCAATACATAAAAATCCACCTGCTCGCCCACCTGCTCGACCGTGATGATCCCCCACCAGCCGGGCACATGTTCTTTCACATGCAGTCCGTGGCTTGCCCCTGCCACGATATAGTTCTGATCGAAATACTGATCGTAATCTCTGACCTGTCTGCTTAAACGCGTGTAAGTATCGGCATCGCTTTTGATCTCGATTCCAACCAGGATTTCCGGAAGAACCATCACAATGTCCGCCCGCGACCTTCCCATCTGCTTTTCCTCCAGAATCCGTATCTTCCAAAACCGCTCTTCCAGAAACTCAAACAGCGGCTCACGTATATCCTTATCATACAGCATCTTTCTCCCCCTTCCTGATCGCCGCCTCGTTACTGATCACGTTGTTCACAGTAACATTCTCAAATCCATTTAAAATTCGCTTCGCGAATGGGATTTGCTCACACCTGAATCACTTTCTCACGGACTTTGCAGCGAGTGCAAAGTCCTGACCGGAACAGTAATGCCGCCTTCTTAACATTTCATTAATAATCCGTAACACAATTGACACATTCCACAAAATCCGTTAAAATGAACATGTATCAGTCAACCTGAACAATGGAGGGATACCGAATGAAAAATCATAAAAAACTTCTTGCAATGACCTGCATCGGCCTTCTCTGTATGTCCACTCTGTATGGATGCAAACCGAAAAACCCGGAAAAGGAAACACAGAGAGAGTCACAGACAGAAACCCCAAAGCAGCCTGTCACAGAAAAGCAGACAGAGAAGCAGACGGAAACCCAGAAACAGACCGAACCGCAGACCAAAAAGCAAACGGAACGCCAGACCGAAACTCAGAAACAGACCGAACCACAAAGCGAGAGTCAGGGGAATCCGGATTCCGGAAGCTCTTCGAAAGAGGAAGAACGTTATTTCTTCGACGAAGCCGGAAATACCATTTACGTTTCTCAGAACTCCAGCGGAAACTGGGTGGATAAAAACGGAAACTCTTATACTTTCTATGAAAACGGCGTGAAAGACAGCAATGGAACACAGTATTATTATGACCCGCCTGAATATCGAAACGACAGCGGCGTGCCCGGAACCGACACCGGAGAGGCAGTAGACCTCTACCGCAACGATGGCAAGCTCGTCCGCCTCACAAAAAACGCCAATGGAGACTGGGCGGACAGCAATGGCGTCACCTATACGTTAAGGGATGACGGAGCGATGGACTCCAACGGAGAATTTCATCCCTGGTAGTTTTTGCCTTTCACTTTTGTAATTTAAAATATAGGACTGCTGTAAAATAACGAAACAGCAGTCCTTTTTATGTTTCCTTTCAAAATCTGCGAATGTGATCCGACCTTTCTTCTCCTGTCTTTGTAATGGAACGGATTTCTATAAAATAACCGTAACTGTCATTTACTTTCACTTCCACCCGGTCACCGACCCGGTGATGAAGCACGGCTTTTCCGATCGGAGATTCCGTACTGATCAGCCCCGCCAGAGAATTTCCCCGGATACTGGTAACCAGCCGGTACGTCTCCTCCTCCTCGTCGTCCTCAAAATAGACTACAATTGTATCATTGATTCCCACCTCGTCAGGCTTTGACTCGTCCGAGATGATCTGGGCATTTTTCAGCATGCGCTCCAGATACCGGATTCTGCTCTCATTGCTGTTTTTGTCTTTTTTCGCCGCATGATATTCGAAGTTCTCACTTAAATCCCCCTGGGCTCTGGCTTCTTTTACGGCCTCCAGCGCTTCCTTTCGAACCACCAGCTTCCGGTGTTCGATTTCCTGCTCGATCTTTTTCACATCGCTCTTTGTCAGCTTTTCACCCATCGCTCTCTCTTCCTCCTACACCAGACGCTCTTCCCATTCTTTTTCCCGGAATCCGACAAGGACAAAATCCTCTGCGACGATGAGCGGACGCTTGATAAGCATTCCGTCCGTCCCCAGCAGCGCATACTGTTCTTCCTCTGTCATCGCCGTCAGCCTGTCCTTCAGCTTCATGTCTCTGTAAACCATCCCGCTGGTATTAAAGAAACGTTTCAGAGACAGGCCGCTCTTTTTATGAAATTCTCTTACTTCCTCTTCCGTTGGATTCTCTTCTTTTATATTTCTGTCCGTATAGTCGATTCCATGCTCCTCCAGCCATTTCTTTGCCTTCTTACACGTCGTGCATTTAGGATACTCTATCAGTAATACGTTCATTCTATTCCCTCTCCTTTTCCGTAACGGAAATCACTTTCGCTTCTTCTCCCGAAAGCTCTCCCTGATAAGACACCGTAATCTTTACGCCCTTTTTGATTCCTTTTGCAAAATACATCCTTACATTCATAATTCCAAAAGTATACGTTTTCCCGTCGTCCGTAAGAATCGTCATGCTGTTCAAATCCATCTTCTGAATTTTCCCCTGCACGCTCTTGACTTCTTCTTTCTCCTGTCCGGATTCTTCACTTTGCGTTGTCTCTGTCTCCGTTTCCTGTCCGTTTTCTGTATCGCTTACGGATTTCTCTTCCTGCAATTCCTGCACATCCGCCGAATCAGCCACCCGCCGAACCGAAATATCCGCCTTTCTGCTGTCTGGCGACACGATTTCTCCCGTGTATTCTACCGCTACCAGATTCCCCACACGAAATCCTCCGCGAAAATCCAGCTCTGCTCCTTTGATCGGAAAAATAATCTCGTTCCCATTATCCGACAGAACCACAAGCTGCTTTAAGTCAATATCTACCAGCGAACCGATCACCGTATTGACCGGTTCCTGCCTGGCTGCTTCCGTGGCCGCCTCTGTCTCTGTCTCACTTTCTGCTTCCGTGGCCTGCTGCGTGCTCTTCTCTGTCTGTGTCTCCGCCTGCGTCTCTTTCTGTGTCTGTCCGGCGCAGCCGGATACCCCCAGACAAAGAAGAAGCCCCAGAATATATACTGCGTTTTTCTTCATTTTTATCCCCTCCATACCAAACTCAAAAACTCCGGAAAAAGTTACAGCCCACCTGCGTGGACTGCAACCAAAACTGCCATTTATTGTGCGTCAATGACATCGCTCATATCATAAAGCCCGGGCTTTTTCCCCGCTAAAAATTTCGCGGCCTGAATCGCCCCTTTGCCAAATACCGCTTTCGAATAAGCCGCATGGCTAAAGGTAACTACCTCGTCCGTTCCGGCAAAAATCACATCGTGCTCACCTACGATATTTCCGCCGCGCACCGCTGAAATGCCAATTTCTTTCGCATCCCTCGCCTTTCTCTCCTGGCTTCTGTCATATTTATAAGTGTATGCGTTTCCAAGCGCTTCATTTAAACTGTCTGCCATCGCCAGTGCAGTTCCACTCGGCGCGTCTACCTTATATTTGTGATGCTTCTCTACGATTTCCATGTCAAAGCCTGCTCCCGCAAATACCTTCGCCGCCTCTTTCAAAAGCTTCAAAAGTGTATTGACGCCCAGCGACATATTGGCGGAACGCAGGACGGCCACCTTTTCCGAAGTCTCCTTTACCTTCTGCACCTGTTCTTCCGAAAGTCCCGTTGTGCATACCACGACCGGAATCTGTTTTTTTACGCAGTAGTCCAGAAGCGCATCTTCCGCTTTCGGCGATGCGAAATCAATGACGGCGTCCGCCTCCACATCACATGCGTCAATGCCTTTAAACACCGGATAGTCATTCTGTCCGTTATCACAGACATCAATTCCCGCCACGATCTCCACTTCGGGATCTTCTTTTACCAGACCGGAAATCATCTGTCCCATATGACCGTTGCATCCGTGCATTATTACTTTTATCATGTCGTACTCCTCCTGGTCTTATGCTAATTCGATTCCAAAATCCTTCAGTGCCTGCGCAAGCTTCCTGGCATGCGCCTCCTCGATCTCTGTCAGCGGCCCGCGAAGCATACCGGCTTTCTTCCCCATAAGATTCAGCGCCGCCTTCACCGGGATCGGGTTTACCTCACAGAAAAGCGCGTCGATCAGCGGAAGCGCTTTTAACTGTAAAGCGCAGCTTTCCTTTACCTTTCCATCCAGATAAAGCTGTACAATGTCATGCGTCTCCTTCGGAGCAACGTTGGAAAGTACGGAGATGACTCCCTTTCCTCCAAGAGAAAGGATCGGTACGATCTGGTCGTCATTTCCCGAATACACATCAATACATCCGTCCGCAAGCTGCATCAGCTTCGCAATCTGGGAAATGTTTCCGCTGGCCTCTTTGATCGCCACGATATTTTCCACATTCTTTGCCAGCTCGACCGCCGTTTCCGGAAGGATGTTGCACCCCGTTCTGCTCGGCACGTTATACAGAATGATCGGCGTCTTTACGGAATCTGCCACCGCAGTAAAATGCCGGATCAGTCCCTTCTGCGTCGCTTTGTTATAATACGGCGTCACCAGCAGAAGCCCGTCTGCGCCATATTTTTCTGCTTCCTGTGAAAGATAGATCGCAGTCCCGGTACAGTTCGAGCCTGTTCCCGCAATAACCGGAATCCTTTTCGCCACCTTATCAATCGCATATTTGATAACATCCAGATGCTCCTCATGACTTAACGTAGAAGATTCTCCTGTGGTGCCGCAGATGATCAGCGCGTCGGTGGAGCCTGCAATCTGCTCCTCGATCATCTCTCCTAAAACTTCATAGTTGACATCTCCATTTTCTTTCATCGGTGTGACGATTGCAACACCTGCTCCTGTAAATATAGCCATTTCTTTTCCTCCTTAAAAATAAAACAGACCCTCAGGGTCTGCTCCAAAGAATCTTTCCATATATCAGCGACTTCTTCAGAGAGCTCCCCATCAGAAATGATGAGAGTCATACAGTTCTTCACTGTATGCCCAAGCGTACAGCCTCAGGTACTGCACCTTTCGGCGTCCTCCCCTTTCTCTCACGTTCCACTGCGCCTGAACGCATCCGGTGAGCTACTTTTGAAGCACGCGACCTCTACTCTAAAATATGTATCTGTTTCATAACTGTTCCGCATTTTCTGTCAGACAATTAACTTATCATTAACTATAGCATTAATGAAAATCCTTGTCAACGACAGATTTTTTTAATCTTTCCAGCAGATGCCCCATCACATAATACAAAGTCTCAAAATTTAGAAAGTCCAGGGAATGTTCATCCCACAGCAGCATGATTTTCGGTGGAAATTCCTCATCGCCATCCCAAAACTGAAAAATGACAGGATAAAAAGAAAACAGCGGTATCTGATAACAAACGTCTGCGCTCGCAGGTGTGGATAGCTTTTTCCCCTTCAGCTCTTTACATGCAGCATCCAGCTTTTGGATTCTCCCGGAAAACACACGCCCAAACGGGGCGGTAAACCGGTCTGCCGGAGGACTGCTGTGCGTGATCTGCAAAGAAGAGAGCCCGCACCACGTACCGGAAAGCACAGGTCTTTCTTTGGAATGGCACAGGATGTCATAAAGTATCATGACGACCTGATAATCCAGACATACGGTAAAGCCCGCCTGCTTTCGCACCTCGACCTTACCGCTTTTTCTTTCAATCCGGTACGTTCTGTCCAGAAGCGTCAGATACAGATACTCTGCATCCGCTTTCAGCCGCAGTTTATCGATCATCACATCCTGATCATATTGCAAAAACAGAGTTCTCGCTCTAAGAACCTGTTTCTCATAATTTGACTCCATATCCCCTGCTCCTCCTTTTTGTTTTATCATACCATTCGAACGCCCCGGTTACAACCAGCTCCCCTGCAAAAAAGTAACATTTCCGCGTTATGCTTGAATTTACAGGCGCAAAGTGTTACAATCTAAGAAATTTTGATACCAACAAACCTACGAATAAAGAAAGAGAATATTATGAATGATTATGTAATTAGCTGCTGTTCTACCGCAGACCTCTCGGCAGAGCATTTTGCAACCAGAAATATTTCCTATATCTGTTTCCACTTTGAACTGGACGGGAAAGAGTATTCCGATGATCTTGGAAAATCTATCCCTTTTGAAGATTTTTATCTCGCCATGAAGGAGGGCGCCGAGACAAAAACTTCTCAGATCAACGCAAATGAATTTGAGACTTATTTCGAAAAATACTTGCGGGAAGGAAAGGACGTCCTTCATGTCTGCCTCTCCTCCGGCATCTCCGGCGTGGTTAATTCCGCCCGGATCGCCAAAGCGGAGCTGGAAGCCCGTTACCCGGACCGTAAAATCTTTATCGTGGATTCTCTGGGCGCATCTTCCGGATACGGTCTGCTGATGGATAAGCTCGCCGATCTGCGTGATGAGGGAAAATCCCTTCAGGAAGTCCTGGAATGGGCAGAATCCCATAAGCTTCATCTGCATCACTGGTTTTTTTCCACCGATCTTACTTTCTACATCAAAGGCGGAAGGATTTCCCGTACCGCAGGATTTTTCGGCGGTATGCTGAACATCTGTCCACTTTTGAACATGGATCATCTGGGACATCTGGTTCCACGCTTTAAGATCCGCACCAAAAAGAAAGTCATTCACGCCATCGTGGATAAAATGGAGGAATTCGCAGAGGGTGGGACAAACTATTCCCAAAAATGTTATATCTCTCATTCCGGCTGCTATGAAGACGCAAGGGCGGTTGCCGACCTGGTAGAAGCGCGCTTTCCACATTTAAACGGCAAGGTATTGATCAATTATGTAGGAACCACCATCGGAAGTCATACAGGCCCCGGAACTGTCGCGCTGTTTTTCTGGGGCAGCGAACGGACAGACTAAAAGCAGGAGGATCATATTTATGAAAACAGCGGTTGTCACAGACAGTAACAGCGGTATTTCGCCAAAGGAGGCAAAGGAGCGGGGAATCTTTGTCCTCTCCATGCCCGTCATCATAGATGGGAACATTCGTTTTGAAGGTATGGATCTGGAGGAAGAGGAATTTTATGCCAGTCTGAAAGGTGGAAAAAACATTTCCACTTCCCAGCCTTCTCCGGGCGACGTCATGGACCTCTGGGATCGTATTCTGAAGATGGGTTACGATCAGATTATCCATATTCCCATGTCCAGCGGATTGAGCAACTCCTGCGAAACGGCGCTCTCCCTTGCGGAAGACTACGACGGCAGAGTCGCCGTTGCAGATAATCACCGCATTTCGGTCACCATGCGCATTTCCGTTCTGGAAGCAAAGGAAATGGCCGATCAGGGGCTCTCCGCCAGCGAGATCAAAGACGATCTGGATGCGAGAGGATATCACTCCTCGATCTATCTCGCCGTAGATACGCTGGAATATCTGAAAAAAGGCGGACGGGTCACGCCGGCAGCGGCAGCTCTGGGAA
>CAJKKX010000030.1 GCA_905200565.1 uncultured Lachnospiraceae bacterium | reverse complement strand
CACAGTTTCGATGCAAAAATCCATGAAAATCGTCTTCGACGATTGGATTTTTGCACTCTTGGATTTGATAAATGCCTTTAACAGTGTACCACATTTTTTCGGGAATACAAGGACTTACCGGACTTTTTTCATCCGTCTGTGCTAAGAAAGTGCAAAGATAGCCCCCGGCCTGTTCTATGGAGAAAGCCTGTTTCATAGATTGAACTATAGAAAAAAGCACAGAGAGCGAGTGTGCGCAAAAAAGGCGTCATTTCGCCAGAGGAGAAGAAGGGAGAACATTTAAAATGACAGATAAGGTTATTGAAAACAACCAGGTTTCCATTATGGGGCAGATTGACTCGGAGTTTGTGTTCAGTCATGAGGTATTTGGGGAGGGATTCTACGTAGTGGATATTCTTGTAAAACGGCTGAGCAATTCCTGTGACAGAATTCCGGTGATGGTATCGGAGCGTCTGATTGACGTCACGCAGGACTATCAGGGAGAATACATACAGATTTCCGGCCAGTTCCGTTCTTATAACAGGCATGAGGAGAAGAAGAACCGGCTGGTGCTTTCCGTGTTTGCCAGGGAAATCAGTTTTGTAGAGGAAGAAAATGATAAAATAAAGACGAACCAGATCTTTCTGGATGGATATATCTGCAAAATGCCTGTTTACCGAAAGACGCCTCTCGGAAGAGAGATCGCAGATATGCTTGTGGCGGTAAACAGACCTTACGGGAAGTCGGACTATATTCCCTGTATCTGCTGGGGGCGGAACGCCAGATTTTCTTCCACGTTTGAAGTAGGAGGGCATGTACAGGTCTGGGGAAGAATTCAGAGCAGGGACTATATGAAAAAGCTTGAAGGGGATGTGACAGAAAAGCGTACCGCATATGAGGTATCCGTGAGCAAGCTGGAGTATAATTAGTCAGAACAGGAATGGCACTTCCGGGCAGGGGTGTCATTTTTTGTCGTTATGCGTCCGGAAAAAACTGCCAAAACTTGCATTTTATGGAAGTTTATAGTAATATATGTAAATTATGAATAGAAAGCATAGCTGCCAGAGGGCAGTATACATAGCGGGGCGCAGGTTTGGAAATAAACTTCCGAATCTGCCAGGATGATGCGGCAGGCGCGTCAGAAGGAGGAAAAATGGAGAAAGGGTTTGTACATATCGTCTGCGGCGAGGGAGAAGGAAAAACCTCGGCGGCCATTGGACAGGGGATTTCTGCGGCGAGCAAAGGGAAATCCGTGATTATTATTCAGTTTCTCAAACAAAAGCAGATGGATGAAATCGGGTTTATTAAGAGGCTGGAACCGGAAATCAAGGTTTTCCGGTTTGAAAAATCTGAAAAATCTTTTGAATGCCTGACAGAAGAAGAGCAGATGAAGGAACGGCAGAATCTGCAAAATGGTATGAATTTTGCGAGAAAGGTGCTGGCGACAGAAGGATGTGACGTGCTGATTTTGGATGAGATTCTGGGGCTGTTGGAATACGGGATTGTCACAAAGGAGGAGATCGCCTCGCTGCTTCAGGCAAATGAGGGAGGAATAGAAATCATTCTTACGGGCATATATCAGGGAAAAGAAGTCTGGGATATGGCCGACAGAGTGACAGAGATGGTGACGAGGAGCAAAGGATAAAATGTTATTACTTCAGCAGATGATCGTGTTATTTCTTTTGATGCTAATTGGATATTTTATGAGAAAAAAGGAAATCATGCGTGCGGATACCACCCGGTTTTTGTCCTGGCTGGTGGTTCATGTCGCAAATCCCGCACTGATTCTTTCGGGAAGCATCAGCCGCACGGAACCGGTCAGCTTTGGGGATCTGGGACTGTGCCTCGGAATTGCCGTGCTGATGTTTTTTGGGCTTATTCTCGTGGCGCTGGCAGTGATACCGCTTTTTCATGTGGAGAAAAAGAGCGCCGGCACTTATCGTGTCATGATGATTTTTTCCAATATCGGGTTTATGGGATTCCCTGTCATACGCGCGGTCTACGGCAGCGACGCGCTTCTTTATGCCTCCCTGTTTCTGATTCCTTATAATCTTTTGCTTTACACCTATGGGATTCAGGAAATGAGAGGAGCAAAAGGAGAGAAAACGGGAGTTTCCTGGAAGAAGATTGTGAATGCAGGAGTAATAAGCTGTCTGCTTTCTCTTGCCGTGGCAGCCTTTCAGATTCCGACGCCGGATTTCGTGGAAACCACGATTTCTTCTTTAAGCGGCCTGACGGCGCCCTTAAGTATGATGGTGATCGGCGCGTCTATGGTGGATATGGATGTGAAAGAGCTGTTTGCAGATGGAAAGCTGCTTCTCTTTTCCCTGCTGAAACTGCTGGTTCTTCCGGTGGCAGGAGTTCTTCTGATTGGAATCTTTGTAAAAAATGAGATGCTGCTAGGCGTCTGCCTGGTCATGCTGTCTACGCCGGTAGGAAGTATGACGGCTATGCTGGCGCAGCAATACGGCGGCGATTATGAACTGGATTCCAGGGGCGTGGCGCTGACGACGCTTCTTTCTGTCGTGACGATGCCGGCGGTGTCCATGCTGGCGGGATGGTTTTAAAAAATGCAGGGGCGTGCAGGAAGCCGCCCCTTTTTGAAATCCAAGAAGGAGATATAAACAATAAGAGAAGAGAAAAAGAAAGATTCGATGAAAAAGCAGAAAGTACGTGACATTTCAAAACAGAAATGCTATAATGATTTTAAGCATTTTATTTCTATGATTCACGTTCTTATGGCAGTCGCCATGTTATCTCTTTCGGCCAATATGTGCCGGTCTTAGAAATTTTCGATGCGGAAACTCAGGAAAAAAAGCGGGCGGAGAGGATTCTAAGAAAGAGAACGGAATCCGGCGTGCTCTGCCCCGTACAAAGGAAAAGGAGCAGATATGCAGGTAGACCAGATATTAAAGGATTTCTGGGAGGACAACGACCGCTTTGCCGACTTCTTTAACACCGTATTCTTTGGGGGAGAAAACGTGATTGCCCCGGAGGAGCTGGAGACCCTCTCCCCGGAGGTGTCCGCGGCGGAAGAGACAAAGGAGGGATTGGAGGGACAGACAAAGTACCGGGATAAGGTAAAGCGCTGGAAAGGGGTAAAGCTGGCGGTTCTTGGGATTGAGAACCAGGACAGGATTCTCTATGCCATGCCGGAGCGGACGCTTCTATACGAAGCCCTCCAGTACGAAGCACAGAGAAAAGAAGCGGCTTCCCGTCACAGGAAACAAAAAGATTTAAGGGGAAGCGAGTATTTGTCGGGCTTTGCCAGAACAGACCGGTTAAGCCCGGTACTGACAGCGGTCATTTATTACGGGGAGGAGCCGTGGGACGGCCCCACAAGCCTGGGGGAGATGGTAGACCTTCCGGAGGAGATGAAAGCCTCCTTTCAGGATTACCAGATGCACTTGTTCCAGGTGCTCGGAAACGATGGAAGGGACTTTAAAAACGAGGATATCCGCACGGTTTTAAGGAATGCGGATGCCCTGCGGAAAGGGAAGATCAGCAGGCTTGATGAAAAGATCGATGCGGAGCTGGTAAAATATGTGGCGGCATTCGTGAACTCGGAACGGGTCATGAAGCTGGCCGGGAAGCGGAAAAGGAAGGAGGGCGTGCCGATGTGTACAGCGCTGGAAGAACTGATTAAAGAAAGAGAAAACTGCGGGAAGGCAGAGGGAAGGGCAGAAGGAAAAGCAGAGTCTGTCCTGGAGCTTCTGGAGGAACTGGGAGAAGTGCCAAAGTGCGTGCAGGAGAGAATCATGGGAGAGAGAGACCTGGAGACGCTGAGGAGATGGCATAAAGAAGCGGCACATGCGGGGTCCGTCAGGGAGTTTTTGGAGCGCATGGAAAAGCAGGGATGACAGGAAAAAAGGGGCAGGGCTGTGAAGGAGCGGAAATATGATTTTACAGCCCTGCTTTTTTGTATGAGGAAATTGGAGGAAATGGACTTGAATTGTCGAGAATTCCATGTTAAAATTAAATCCAAATATGAAATGACATTCGTGGAGAGGTGCCGTTTCATAGAGAATCAATCATACGCAGGGAAGGTGGCAGATATTTTAATTGCGGGGGATTCTGATTTGTTACTGATCATTCTGTGAAATATTTACAGAAAACTTAAAAGGAGAGTTAAGTATGAAACTGAAACGAATTTTAGCCGGATTTATGACGGCAGCGATGGTAGTCACCAGCGTTCCTGTTTCAGGACTTGGTGCTATGACTGCTTTAGCGGCAGATGAGCTGGTGCTTGTTACCAGAGAAGAGATTGCCAGCGCCGCAGCAGATTGCAATCATGACGCAAGCGATGTGCCGGAAAACGCTCTGGCGGAGGCTGGAAAATGGCATTCCGCTTATTCTGGAGACAACCAGCCGGAAAGAGTGTCAGAGGCACAAATGACGGCGAACAACCACATTTTTATGACTCTGAACGATGCAGCTACGGTAGACCGCGTGGTTTATACTGTGGATCAGGGAGCAGGCGCAACCAACAGTGACAGTAATGGAAATATTGCGAAAGCAAATATCTATGTTGCTTCAGATGAAAATGCAGAGCAGGCAGACTGGGTTCGGGTAGTTGAAGGACAGGCATGCACATATACAAATGAGAGCAAAAGCGCTACATTCTCTTTCGAAGCACAGGATAATGTAAAAAAAGTAATCGTTGAGGTTCTGAATACAGAAGGAGACCCGGCGAACACCTATATCGCTGGTATGAAAATGGAGCTGCTCAATGGAGAAAATACAGTTGCCATTGCTAACATAACGGCAGATATGGATGCACATTCAGGTAATGGACCAAGTAACATGATAGCAGGGACAACCAAATTCCATAGCCTGTGGGCAAGTGAAAACGGAACGAAACCGGTAGTTGAGACACAGTCAGCGCTGACCGGAAAAAATAATTTCTATATTACACTGGCTGAGGCAAAGGAATTAAAGAAACTGACTTATGTTGCAGCACAGCATAATGGTGCGATTAAAAATGCAAACGTATATGTATCAAATGCGAGCCTTTCAGAAGGACAGACAGCAGCGGATATCAGTGCAGAAGCATGGACTCAGGTATATGACGGAAGCACAGATTGGAGCGATTATGTTGCGTCAGCAGAGAATTCGTATGATGTAGAGTTTGCTCAGGCACAGACTGCAAAATATGTGCGTATCGAGGCAGTTCACACATATGGCGATACCGCTGACAGATTTATCAGTGCAAAGCAGTTCAAGCTGTACGCAGTGAAGGCGACAGAACCGCAGCCAGATGAGAAAGCAGCGGCAGTAGAAGAGCTGAAAGCAGCCCTGACAGACGAGATCAAAGCAGCAGGAGCGTCAGATGGAAGCGCTTACACAGAAGCAACCTGGAATGCTTTCAAGGCAGCTTATGATACAGCGGCGGCTTATGCGGCAGAGGACGCTGATCTGACAGAGGTAACCGCAGAGCAGATTACAGCGGCAAAAGATGCAGTAGCCGCAGCATTTGCCGCGCTGGAAGAAGCTCCGGTCGTACCGAGCGAGAATGAGAGAATCTTCTATCCGAACGAGGACGGTACGATTACACTCACAGAGGATGATATAGCATTCCTCAACTCTATGGAAGGCTTTGAGTTCTCAGCAGTTTACAGATTAACGGATGCTGCACAGTCCAGCGCAACAGAATATGCGATCGTTACTCTGGCAGGCGAGAGCGGCGAGTTCTTCACCGTGCGTCAGATGACAGGCGGCACAGGTGCGATTGCCTATGCTTATAAGGATGCACCGGCAGGATTGAGATTTACCGGAAAAGCAGCCGTGAAAATGACAGATACAAACTGGCATAAGCTGAGTATTTCGGCAGGAAAGTACAGCCAGGATACTACTAAAGCGTATATGGACGCCTGGATGGACGGCGTACATGTAGTCGGCTTCCCGTGGACTGTAGGAGCAGCAGCTACTTTCTGGAAAGACGGCCTGATGGGAACCGAAGGACAGTACAATCAGGTTCTGGCTGGTAAGAAGCTGGAAGGCGCAGAATATGTAAATGCTCTGGAAAACTTCCCAGGCGAGTTCAAGTATGTGAAGTTTTCCAAAACAGATAACGCAGAAGCAGCACAGAATACCGTTGAGAAGAAATATACAGATGCAAAAGCAGCTCTGGTAGCTGAGTGCGATGCGCTTGCAGAAACAGATTATACAGCTGAGAGCTGGACTCCGTTTGCAGCAGCTCTGGCAGCAGCAAAAGCTGCAACCACTGAGTGGGCAGTTCTGAACACAACCGACGCTCTGGCAGCAGCAAAGGCAGCTCTGGTAGAAGGAGAAAATCCAGATCCGGGACCGCAGCCGGCTGAACCACAGAAGGCTGGCATCAAGATGGGCGCAGCAGAGAGCCAGGAGCTGAATGGTGAAAGCCAGACACTGAAGGGCTGGGCAGGTTATGCAGTAGATGGTGATAACAATACATTCTGGCACTCTAATTACAATGGAAGTGCAGACGTGAAGCCGAATATTGCAGGCGGAGAGAGAAGCAGCTACTTCATCGCACTGAACGAGGCGGCAGACGTGACGAAGGTAACCTATCTTCCAAGACAGGCTCAGGCAGCAAATGTAAATGGTACGATTCTGAAATGTGAAGTTTATGTTACCACAGACGCACTGGAAGGTATGCCTTCTCTGGCAGAGGTTACGGATGTGGCAACAGCAGGAACGAAAAATACAGAAGCGCTGAATGTATTTAAGGCAGAGGGCGTTACCTGGAAAAAGGTTGCGATTACGACCTTTGACGCTGGAAACTGGGCAAATGATTCCGCAGAAAAAGAAATCGTATTCCCGGCAGTAGAAAAAGGCGTAACCGGTATCCAGGTTAAGGTACTGAATTCCGGTGTTGCACTCAATGATAATCGGACAGATACATTCATCAGCGGCGCTGAGTTTAATGTATACGCACAGCCGAAAGAAACAGAAGATCCGGAAGTGGTAAAAGCAGCACAGGATGCCCTGGCAGCCGCTATCACAGAGGATGTTGAGACAAAAGCAGCTTCAAACAACCAGACGGCAGAGGGAACACAAGCTTATACAAACGCTTCCTGGAACAGATTCAAAGCAGCTTATGATAGAGCAAAAGAACTGGCAGAGAAAGAGGATCTGACAGGCGTTACTTCAGCAGAGCTGAACGCAGCAAAGGAAGCTCTGGAAACAGCCGCAGCAGGACTGAGAGAGTACGTTCCTGGACAGACAGAAGAAATTCCTGTGAACCCGGATGTGACAGTAGCAGCTCCGACAGCAGGTCAGGCAGTACCGAGTGGTCTGGCTACTCTGACAAGCTCCAGCATATCTTCAAACGTAGCAACACTGGTACCTGGAGATAACTTTGAAACAGGTGAGGACGGAGCAGTCAGGGGACGTATCACAGATGCAAACCCGAACGACCCGGATTCTATATTCAATGTAACGGGAACAACAAAATTACTGTTCCGTATGAAGATTAAGAGTGATGCGCCGGCCGAAAACGGTATCCAGTCCCTGATAGGCAAGATGAACGACCAGTATGGCGTACAGATGGAGAAGAGCGGCGACACGACAAGAATTTACTTCTATGCAAAATTAGTTCCTGCAAAATGGGCAGAAGCTTCTTATACCATTCCGGCAGATTATGACTGGAGCCAGTGGCATGACCTGGTAACATACTATGATGGCAGTGCGCTGCACCTGTGGGTAGACGGAAATGCAGAGACAAGTAACAGAAACCTTACCGGAGAATTACAGAATTGTGCGGACGCTGTATTTACCCTGGGTTACAACTATGCACCGAAGCAGGATAACCAGACGCTGGCAGCAGGATGGGATTACTCAGGATGGATGAAGGACATCGGCCTGTATATCGGCGAGCATGTTCCGGAACTGAACATTACCAGTGAGATGGATGCGGCAGCAGTTACGGCAGCGTTTGATACGGCGCTGGCAGATGCGACGAGTGACTTTGTACTGAGCGGCGCTGCTGCTGAGCAGGAAGATTATATGGAAGTAACAGCTACCACATGGACGCCGGCGACAGGAACTGTCAGCCCATATGAGGACTATGCAGTCAGCGTAGAACTGACAGCGAAAGAAGGCTATTACTTCGGAGAGAATGCGGCGGCAACTCTGAGAACGAGCGCTGCAAACGTTCTTACGGGAGCAACCGTTACTGTTTCCGATGATGGTAGTGCAATGACGATCAACTACACCTTCGAGGGTGAGGAACATCCGAGAGTAACACTCCAGAACTATCTGGAATCCGAGGCGGTTACAGCAATCGGAACACAGAATACAGAGAATGGAAAACGGAAATACACCGTAGATTCCTGGAACGCATACGCAGCAAAACGCAATGCAGCAATCACAGCAGCAGACAATGCGGCTCTGGAGCCGGCTGCATATACGACAGCACGTACAGAACTGGAAGCAGCAATCGCAGCGCTGAAACTGGCAGCAGAGAACTGCGAGTGTACACTGAGCGATATCACAGGATTTGAGGGTACGACCTTAGATCTCCAGGGAAGCACAGAAATGACCGTAACACTGGGTACGGGCGAATATACCTATAGCAACGGCTGTGTCAAACATGAAAACGCAACACCGGCAGTTTCTTATGCACTGGTAGGAAATCCGGCAGGCGCTACACTGACAGGCAATGTCCTGAAAGTGACACAGCCAGGTACCGTACAGGTTCGCTTCACCGTAACTCTGGGAGACCAGACAAAGAGCGTTACCGCTACCTATACAGTTGTAAAGACTGCTACAGAGGCTGAGAAGAAAGCGCTGGATGATGCAGTTGCAGAAGCAGAAGGAAAGTATGTACCAAACGCAGACAAGTACACAGCAGATAGCTGGAAGAAGCTTGACGACGCGCTGAAAGCAGCGAAGGCTCTGGGAGACAACGCATCCGCAGATCAGGTAGTCGCAGCTACAAAGGCTGTCAACGACGCAATCGCAGGTCTGGTACTGGCTGGCCCGACAGATCTGGATGTGGCAAAAGAAGCAGTAAACAAAGCCCTGACAGCAGCAGATGCAATCTACGCAGCAGGACAGAAGGATTACACAGACGCTACATGGAAAGCATTCGCAGACGCTTACCAGGCAGCAAAGGCAGCTCCGGCAAATGCAGACGCAGCAGCCCTGAACGCACTGGCAGCAGCGCTGACAAAGGCACAGGCAGCGCTGGCTAAGAATGCAACGACACCGAAGAAGCCAGGTGATCAGATCGAGGCACCAGACGGTTCCCGTTATGAAGTTGTTGATCCGAATGCAAAAACGGCGAAACTGGTAAAAGTAAAGAGCAAGAAGGCAACGAAGCTGAATGTTCCGGCAACCGTGAAACTGCAAGGCGAGACTTACAAGGTAACTGGCGTTGGCAAGAACGTTATGAGCAAGAACAAGAAGCTGACAAAGGTTATCCTGGGCAAGAACGTTACGACGATCGAGACAAAAGCATTCTATGGATGCACGAAACTGAAAACTGTTCAGTTGAAGGGCAAAGCGTTGAAGAAAGTCGGAAAACAGGCGTTTAAGAAGACCTATGCAAAGATGGTTGTAAGCGCGAAGAAGATGAACAAGAAAGAAAAAGCAAAACTGCTTAAGACTATGAGAAAAGCAGGCATGAGCAAAAAAGGCAAAGTGAAGTAATCTGCCGAGCAGCAGACAGTACTCCCTGCGGGAGTTTCCCGCAGGGAGTACTATTTAATTTTAACATAGAAAGACTTTCAGCTCCTGCGCCGGTGAAGGAAACGCAGGAGTATGAAAAGGGTATTGAATTAGTAAAACAGGTTTGCTATACTGTAATTGTTTCTTAGAAATAGCAGGGGACTAAAAACAGTCCCACAGGAAAAGGAGATGCGGCAATGAAAATGAGAAAAGTTTTAGCGGGCATTTTATTGGCGGCGATGGTTCTTGCCTGTGTACCGGCAGGGCCAGAAGGGAGTACAGCAGTGCAGGCGGCGCAGGTGACATCCACGCCGGATGTGACGGTCACAGCGCCGGTAATAGGACAGGCGCCTGCAAATGCAGTATTGACGACATCAGGCGGGCTTGAGACGACAGCGACGGTTACGACTCAAAATATGACAGTTGACGAAGAAGGCGGAATTTCAGGAAGGATTACGGCTGCGAATGCGGATAATGCGGTTTTTAATGTAACAGGCACGACAAAGCTTTTACTGCACCTCCAGTTGAAGCCGGAAAAGACCAGCCAGAAGCAGTCGATTATCGGGAAAATGAATGCGCAGTATGGGCTTCAGATAGAGGGAAGTACTCTGTTGCTGTTTGGAAAGTTGTCAGAGGGATGGTATCAGGTAAATTACACCATTCCGAATGATGCCTGGTATAATGAATGGCATGATGTAGTAGCTATTTACAATGGCGATAAGTTTGAACTGTATGTGGATGGCACAGTCGGCACGGCGGCCTCCGGATATGAGAGCAGACACGGCAGTCTGGTAGCTTCGGATGACAGCATCTTTACCGTCGGCTATAATGCAGGAAAAGAAGAGGGTTCCTTAATTGATGGACAGGACTATACTGGAAAGATTAAAGATATCCATATGTATGTCGGCGAGCAGGTCCCAGAGTACACAATCGCTTCCGGAGCTTCCGCAGCCGAGATCAGGCAGATCTTTGCAGACGGCCTGCGGGAAAAAACAAGCAGCTTTGATATGACGGGCGTAACGCAGGAACAGACAGCCTATACGCTGGAGAGCACGACATGGACGCCGGCGGATGCAGCATTTGAGCTCTATAAGGACTATAAGGTTGAGATTGTCGTAAAAGCCGCAGAGGGAGATACTTTTGCCTCTAATGCAGGAGCGACGCTGAGAACCGGGGCGGCAGCGACGCTTACAGAGGGCGTTAATGTTCGTACGAACGGCAACCGGATGACCATCAGCTATACGTTTGCCGGTGAGGAGCATCCGAGAGTAACGCTTCAGAATTATTTACAGTCGGATGCAGTGACGTCTGTAGGAATGCTGGAAGGCGGAAGCCGTGTAAATAAAGATGCAAACGGAAGACGTAAATATACAGCCGCTTCCTGGAACGTATTTGCAGAAAAGTTCAATGCGGCAGTAGCGGCGG